>NZ_SGXU01000013.1:0-105103 GCF_005435015.1 Halorubrum sp. SP9 | reverse complement strand
AGATGAACGCGACTGCGGAGCTAGAGTCGATCGTCTCCCCGGCCGCGACCCTCGCCGCCGCGCTCGCCGTCGCCGGGGTCGCGTACGCCTGGGCGAACGCGCGCCTCGGCGGGGTCAGCGGCGACGTCCTCGGCGCGACGAACGAGGTGGCCCGCGTCGTCGGGCTCCACGCGGGGGTGATCGCGTGGACGCTCTCGTGATGTGCGGCGGCCGGGGGACGCGACTCGGCGACGGCGAGAAACCGCTCGCGGCGGTCGCCGGGCGGCCGATGGTCGACCGCGCGCTCGACGCCCTCGCCGCGAGCCGCGTCGAGACCGCGTACGCGGCCGTCTCGCCGCACACCCCGCGAACGCGAGAACGACTGGTCGAGCGCCAGAACGGTGGCGGGACCGAGCCGGAACCGGAGCCGCTCGAACTCGCCGTCGTCGACACGCCGGGCGACGGGTACGTCGCGGATCTTCAAGCGGCGCTGGCCGAGGGACCGACGGCGCCGACGCTCGCCCTCGCGGTCGACCTCCCGCTGCTCGACGGGGCGACCGTCGACGCGGTCCTCGACGCCCACGCCGCGGCGGCCGCCGACGCGCTGTCGGTCCGCGTGCTCGCGGCGCGCAAGCGGGAGCTGGGCGCGAGCGCCGACGCCGCGACCCGGTACGAGGAAACGCCCGCCGATCGCGTCCCCGCCGGCGTCAACGTCGTCGGCGCGCTCGACGGCGCGGGCGACGAGGCCGTCCGCGCGACCCGCGACGCCCGCCTCGCCGTCAACGTCAACCGCCCGGGAGACCGCCGGCTCGCCGAACGGATCCTCGCCGGCGACCCGGACGCGCCCGCGCTCCCGAGCGGCGGGGTCGACTGGCTCGACGCGGGCGACGCTGGCGCGGCGTCCGGTGGGGGTGACGCGCCGTGAACCGCGAGCGCGCGGCGGCGCTCGGCCGCGAGCCGCACGGGAGCAGCGACGACCCCGACCTGCTGGACTTCAGCGCGAACGCGAACCCCGAGGTCCCCGAGGGGGTCGAGCGCGCGTACCGCGCGGCCTTCGAGGCGGCGCGGACGTATCCGCCGGAGCCGCCCGAGGCGTTCCGGCGGGCCGCGGCCGACTACGTCGACTGCGACCCGGAGCAGGTCGTGCCGACGCCGGGTGGGCTGGCGGCGATCCGGGCCGCGGTCGCGCTCGCGGTCGACGAGGGGGACACCGCGCTGCTCCCGGCGCCGAGTTTCGGGGAGTACGCCCGCGAGGTCCGGCTCCGGGGGGGCGAGCCGGCGTTCGTCGACGCCGAACGCGTCCTCGACGCCGACCCGAGCGGCCACGCGCTCGCGGTCGTCTGTACGCCGAACAACCCGACCGGAACCGCCTACGACCGCGACGCGCTCCTCGCGTTCGCGGAACGCTGTCGCGCGGCCGGGGCCGTCCTCCTCGTCGACGAGGCGTTCCTCGGGTTCACCGAGCGCGCGTCGCTCGCGGGGAGCGACGGCGTCGTCGTCGCGCGGGCGCTCACCAAGCTGTTCGGCCTCCCCGGGATCCGGACCGGCTTCGCTGTCGCGACGGGCGACCTCGGCGCGGCGCTACGGGGCGCCCGCCGGACGTGGAACCTGAGCGCCCCGGCGCTCGCGACCGGCGAGTTCTGCCTCCGACAGGACGAGTTCGTCCGCGAGACCCGCGAGCGCGTGCGGCGGGAGCGCGAGCGGCTGCGCGACGCCCTCGCCGAGCGGTACGACGTGGCCCCCTCCGAGGCGCCGTTCCTCCTCCTCGACGTCGGCGACCGCGACGTCGACCGCGTGATCGAGCGGGCCCGCGAGCGGGGCGTCGCCGTCCGCGACGCGCGGTCCTTCCGCGGCCTCGACGCGCACGTCCGGGTCGCGGTGCGCCGCCCGGCAGAGAACGACCGCCTCCTCGCGGCGCTCGGCGTCGGCGGTGGCGGGGCCGGGGAGGGCGGGTCGGACGGTGACGGAGGGGTGGAGAGCGATGTTTGAGGCGACAGTTCGCGAGGGCGTCCTCCAGCTCCGGCGACCGGGGACGCGCTGGCTCTCGACGGGGTGGGACGGCGGGCGGTCGCGGGCGGCGGCCGCGTACAACGTGACCGTCCCGGCGGGGTTCGACCGGACGGACCTCGCGATCTACCGCGACGAGCGGCTGGCGCGAGCGGAGTTCGGAGCGAAAGAACGCACCGCCGCCGACCGCGACGCGCCGCCGACCCTGTTCACGGGCGTCTCGATGGACCACGCCCGGGGCGCGCGGCTCGGACCGGTCGTCGCGTACGCGACCGTCGGGCTCTCGAACCCCGCGATGCTGCCGACGGAACCGGCGGCCGCGGCCGAGTCCCGCGAGCCGACGGGCGACACCGAGACCCCGCCGGAACCCGGAACGGTCAACCTGATCCTCGGGACGACGCGGCGGCTGGCGCCCGGGGCCGCGGCGAACCTCGTCGCGGTCGCGGCCGAGGCGAAGGCGGCGACGCTGCTCGCGGCGGCCGGGGTCCCGGGAACGACGAGCGACGCGGTCGTCGTCGGCGACGACCCGACAGGCGAGCCCGCCGAGTTCTCGGGCAGCGCCACGGCGGTCGGCGGGGCGGCCCGCGCCTGCGTCCGGGACGCGGTCCGCGCGAGCCTGCGGTCGCGGTACCCGGACGGCGACGTGCCCGGGTCGGCGGCGGACGCCGAACACGGCGTCGTCACCGACGAGCGGGCGGAGGTTTTCGACCCATGACAACGACCCACGACGACACGGACGACACGGACGAGGCACCGAGCGACGACGACCGGGCGCCGACGGACGGCGACTCAGCCGCCCGAACCCCGGGCGGCGGCGCGGCGCCCGAGCCGCGGCCGATCGAGCCGGCGGCGCCCGAGGAGTTCGGGCTGGTCCAGGTCTGGTGGGGGGACGGCAAGGGGAAGACCACGGCGGCGATGGGGATGGGCTTCCGGGCAGCGGGCCACGGCTACCGCGTCCACATGCTCCAGTTCATGAAGGGCGGCGCGGACAGCGTCGAGGGCGTTCGCGGCGAGTACAACGCGATCGCGGCCGTGCCGGGGTTCTCCTACGAGAACGCCGGCCACTACGGCTGGCACGGCCTGCTCGACGGGTCGGCCGACGACGAACACGAGGCGAAGGCGACGGCCGCCTTCGAGCGCGCGGAGGCGCTCGTCGCGGGCGCGGCCGACGCGGACCTGACCGACCCGCTCCCGCTCGACGGCGAGCCCGAGGACGGCGTCCACATGCTGATCTTCGACGAGCTGCTGTACGCGGCCGACCGCGGGCTCGTCGACCCCGACGACGTGGTCCGTCTCGTCGAGTCGAAGCCGGACGACCTCGAACTCGTCCTCACCGGGAGCCACGCCGAACCGGAGTACCTCGACGGCGTCGCCGACCTGATCACGAACGTCCGCAAGGTCGCGCACCCGTTCGACGACGGGCAGCGCGCTCGGCGGGGCACGGAGTACTGAGGATGGAGGCCGGGTTCGCGTGAGCGACGCCGACGCGACGGCGGCCGACGGCGGCGCCGACGAGACCGAAGCGGCGGACCGCGACGCCGACACCGTCCTGATCGCGGGCACGGCGAGCCACGTCGGCAAGAGCACGCTGGCGGCCGGGCTCTGCCGACTGCTCGCGCGGCGGGGCGTCTCCGTCGCGCCGTACAAGGCCCAGAACATGAGCAACAACGCCCGGGTCGCGCTCGCGCCTGACGGCGAGTGGGGCGAGATCGGCGTCTCCCAGCGCGTCCAGGCGCGGGCGGCCGAGGTCCCGGCGACGACCGACATGAACCCCGTCCTGCTCAAGCCCCGCGGCGGCGGCGAGAGCCAAGTGATCGTCGACGGCGAGGCGGTCGCGAACGCCCCGGCGTCGGCGTACTACGACGAGCACTGGGACGACGCCCGCGCCGCCGCGGTCGCGGCCCACGAGCGCCTCGCGGCCGACCACGACGCCGTCGTCGCGGAGGGCGCGGGGAGCATCGCCGAGATCAACCTCCGCGACCGCGACCTCGCAAACGTCGAGTGCGCCCGGTTCGCGGACGCGGCGGTCCTGATCGCGGTCGACATCGAGCGCGGCGGCGCGTTCGCGAGCCTCTACGGGACCCTCGAACTGCTCCCCGACGACCTCCGCGAGCGCGTCCGCGGCGCCGTGATCACGAAGTTCCGGGGCGACCCGACCCTCCTCGAACCCGGCATCGAGGAGATCGAGGAGCGGACCGGCGTGCCGATCGTCGGCGTCGTCCCGCACGACGACCCGGGGCTCCCGGCGGAGGACAGCCTCTCGCTGCCGGAGGCGGCGACGGGAGACGGCGACCGAGGTGACGGAGGGACCGGCCGCGACGCCGGCGTCCTCGGCGCCGACGACGGCGTCTCCGAGGAGGCGGCCGTCCGGATCGGCGTTCCGCGGCTCCCGCGCATCTCCAACTTCACCGACCTGGAGCCGCTGGCGCGCGAGCCGGGGGTCCGCGTCGCCTACCTGCCGCTCGACACCGCGCTCGACGGCGTCGACGCGGTCGTCCTCCCCGGCTCGAAGAACACCGTCGACGACCTGCTCGCGCTCCGCGAGGCGGGGTTCGACGCGGCGCTGCGCGCCTTCGACGGCCCGGTCGTCGGCGTCTGCGGCGGGTATCAGATCCTCGGCGAGCGGCTCGTCGACGCCGACGTCGAGGGCGTCGGCGACCGCGAGACGGTTCCGGGGGTCGGGCTCCTCCCGGTCGAGACCGAGTTCTCGGCGGAGAAGCGCGTCGAGCGCGTGACGTGCGCCGTCGACGGCGTCGGGCCGATCGCGGGCGCCGAGGGGCGCGCGACCGGCTACGAGATCCACGCGGGGCGGACGCGGCTCCTCGATGACGCCGCGAGCGGCGACTTAGCGACAGAGCCCCTCGGCGCCGAGAGCGTCGCCACCGACCGCGTCTTCGGGACCTACCTCCACGGGCTCTTCGAGACGGCGGTCGTGCGCGACGCCTTCGTCGAGCGGGTCTTCGCGAGCGGGGGTCGGACGCGCCCGGATGGCGCGGCGACCGACCGGTCCCCGTACGAACGCGCGGCCGACCTCGTCGCGGACAACGTCGACCTCGCGGCGGCCGGGCTCGACGGCCTCCTCGGATCGACGGAGTGAGGCGAGAGGCGGATCCGGCGGCGGAAAGTATATTGTTCCAAACACCCAATACTGTCGCATGAGCGACGCAGCCGACGCGGACGAACCGACGGGCGACGACGCGAGGACCGAGCGCGAACGCATCCGCGAACGGAAGCGCCGGGAGCTCGAAGCGCGTCTCGACGAGGGCGACACGCTCGACGGGGCCGCCGGAACCGACGCCGGCGACGACGGTGGGGCGGGGACTCCGAGCGAGCCGGTTCACGTGAACGGAACGGAGGAGTTCCAGCGGACGGTCGACGACCACGACGTGGTCCTCGTGGACTGCTACGCCGACTGGTGCGGCCCGTGTCAGATGATGGAGCCGGCGATCGAGGCGCTCGCGGCCGAGACCGACGCGGCGGTCGCGAAGGTCGACGTCGACGCGAACCAGGCGGTCGCTCAGCAGCTCGGCGCGCGCAGCATCCCGACGCTCGTCCTGTACGCGGGCGGCGAGGCGGTCGACCGGTTCGTCGGCGCGCAGGACCGCGCGACGCTCGAATCCGCGATCGACGAGCACGCCGCCTGAGACGAGAGCGCCGTCAGTTCTCGGCCAGCGTCTCTTTGAGGAGCTTCCGCTGTGCCGTCGCGAGGTGTTCGGCGAACGTCGACGGGGAGATGTCGAGCGCGTCGGCGACCGCGCGCGCGTTGGCGTCGCGGGGGCGCTCGAAGTACCCCATCCGGTAGGCGGTCCGCAACACCTCGCGCTGGCGGTCGGTGAGCCGGCCGCGGTCGACGAGGGTCCGGTCCGACGCCCCGTCGTCGCGCGCCGTGCCCTCGACGAGGTAGCGGACTTCGACGCGCTCCGCGCTCCCGTCGAGCGCAGAGACGACGTCGCGCAGGCGTTCGAGTTCGGGGAGATGGAGCGTCAAGAGGAGGACGCCGTCCTCGGCGCGCGCGTCCGCGATCGGACAGTCGAGCTCCTCGATGACCCGACAGGCGCACCCCCCGTCGCGCGGGCGGTCGTACCGGTACACCCGCTCGTCGCCGAGGTCGACCACCGACTCGGGGTCCGGGATGCCCTCCGCGGCGTCGACCGCGTCCGGGTGGCGGACGCGGAACTCCTCGGTGTGCGTGTCGCCCGCGTGCGTCCAGTTGATGCCAGTAATCGGGCCGTCGTGGGCTGTCGACGCGTCGACGAGCGGGCAGTTCCCCGTCCCGTGGATCGCGATCCCCGCCCGGACGCCGTCGGGCGTCGCGGGGTCGCCGGGGGACTTCCCGTCGGTTCCCATCGAACGCCGGTTCGTGCGACGGACACAAAGGCCTGATCCCCAACGAGCGGGACGTTCGGCCCCCGAGAAGGCCCGCAGTACTGAGGGTCGGCCTGTATCGGGCAGCCGCACCGAGTCGGGGCCGTGAACCGAGCGATCCACGCCCTCGGAGCGTTCGCCCTGGCCGGTGCCGGGGCCGGAATGAGCGTCGCGGCGACGGCCGGCCTCGCGGTTGGAGTCCACGCCGGGCCGGACCCGCTGATCGGAGCGGTCGTCCTCGCCGTCGTCGCGGTGAGCCTCGGATACGTCGCCGCGAAGGAGACCCGAGACGCGCTGCGGACCGACGGCTTCCGCGTCACGCGGACCGACCTCGGCAACGCGGCCGCCGTGGCCGTTGCGGCGCCGGTCACGTACGCCCTCTCCGTGACGGTCGGCACCGGGCCGGTCGTGGCGTCCGCGCTCGTCGGGCTCTGCGCGCACCTCCTGACGGAGACGTACGGCGCGCCCGCGTACTGCGGCTCGTTCGTCGGGATGGCGACCCCGGCGGCCGGGGCCGACCTCGGCGCCGTGGCCGCCGCGGCGGTCGCCGCCGCCGCCGTCTTCGTGCTCGCGAAGCGCGCGTTCAACGGGTTCGGCGGGAAGCTCGGCACGACGGCGTTCGTCGGGTGCCTGTCGGTGGCCGCGTTCGGCGGGCTCGCCCCCGGAACGGGGTCGGTCCCGGAGCCGACGGTCGCGGCGGGACTGGTCGCCGCGGCGGGCCTCGCCGCGGTCGTCACGTACCTCCTCTCCGTCAGGCTCGACCACGGCCCGGTCGTCGGGAGCGCGGTCGTCGGGCTCGTCGCCGGCGTCGTCTGCCCGCCGCTGTTCGCCGCCGGCGACGCGGTCGCGGCGGTCGCCTTCTGCGCGTCGTTCGCCGGGATGGCCACGCCGGAGCGGATCCCGGGCCCCGGGCCGATGTTGCTGGCCGGCGGCGTCGCCGGCGCCGTCTTTGTCGGTGCGACGCCGTACTTCGTCGGCTTCGGCGGGAAGCTCGGCACGATCGCGTTCACCGCCTGCCTCGTGACCGCCGGCGCCCTGTCGCTCGGCCGCCACGTGGCGCCGGTCGGCGGGGACGCCGTGACGGGGTGAGCCGCCGCGGTCGGCCGACCGCGTGATAAAAGGCCACGCTACGCCGGTGTGGTTCGGAGGGGCCTAGAGCTCCTACCCGAAGCCGATGACCGACCCGAGCGAGACGACCGAGCGGCGCTTCGAGTCGAACCCCACCGTCTGCCCGTTCTGCGGCGTCGGCTGCAGCGTCGAGTACGCCGGCCGCGGGAGCGCGACCGGCGTCGAGGGACCGGTGAACGAGCGGGGCGAGATATGCCCGAAGGGGGCGGCCGCGTTCGACGTGGTCGACAGCGACGACCGCCTGACGGAGCCGCTGGTGCGTCACGACGGGCGCTTCGTCACGGCGCCGTGGGAGGCGGCGCTCGACCGCGCGGTCGAGGGGATCGGCGAGGTGGTCGACGAGCACGGGCCGGACGCGGTCCAGTTCTTCGCCTCCTCGAACTGCACGAACGAGGAGAACTACGTCCTCCAGAAGCTCGCGCGGGTCCTCGGGACGAACAACGTGGACAACTGCGCGCGGCTCTGTCACGCCTCGACGGTCGCGGCGATGAGCGAGCGGCTCGGCGCGGGCGCGATGACGAACACCCTCGACGACCTGGGGGAGGCGGACTGTATCCTCGTCAACGGCGCCAACCCGGCCGAGCAACACCCCGTCGCGTTCCGGTCGTACATCCTCCCGGCGGTCCGCGACGGCGCGACGCTGGTCCACGTCGACCCGCGCGCGAACGACACGACCGAGGCGGCCGACGTCCACCTCCCGCTGCGGCCCGGCACGGACATCGAGTTGCTGAACGCGGTCGCCGCGACGCTCGTCGAGGAGGGCCTCGTCGACGAGGCGTTCCTCGACGAGCGCACGACCGGGTTCGACCGGCTGCGCGAACGCCTCGTCGACGTGGACGTCGCCGCGAACGCCGAGGCGGCCGGCGTCGAGCCCGAGGCGATCAGGGAGGCGGCGCGGGCGTACGGCGAGGCCGACCGCGCCGCGATCGTGACGGGGATGGGGACGAGCCAGCACCGCTGCGGCACCGACAACGTCCACGCCCTCCTCAACCTCGCGCTCCTGACCGGCAACGTCGGCCGCCCCGGGACCGGCGTGAACCCCCTGCGCGGCCAGAACAACGTCCAGGGCGCGAGCGACGTGGGCGGGCTCCCGAGCGTGCTCCCCGGCTACGAGCCCGTGACCGACCCGGACGCCCGGGAGTGCGTCGCCGCCGAGTGGGGCGTCGAGCCGCCGGCGGAGCCCGGACTCACCGAGGTCGAGGCGACCCACCGCTTCGGTGACGACGTGCGCGCGGCAGTCGTTTTCGGCGAGAACCCGGCGGTCACCGAGCCGAACGCGACCGCGGTCGCGTCGGCGTTCGACGACCTCGATTACTGCGTCGTGATCGACCTGTTCGAGACGCGGACGGCGGCGCACGCGGACGTGGTCCTCCCCGGGAGCGCGTGGGCCGAGAAGTCCGGCACGGTGACGAACACCGACCGGCGCGTGCTGCGGATGCGGCCGAACGCCGACCTGCCGGGGAACGCCCGCCGCGACTTCGATATCCTGACCGCCCTCGGCCGGCGGCTGACCGACCGCCCGGAGGCGTTCGACTACGACCGCCCCGAGGCTGCGTTCGAGGAGCTGACCCGCGTCGCGCCGATATACGAGGGGATGAGCTACGCGGGGATCGGTGACGGCTACCAGCGGTGGCCGTTCGACGCCGACGCGGGGCGCGGCACGGAGGTGTTACACGCGGAGACGTTCGCGACCGGCGAGCGCACCGCGCCCCTCGCGGTCGTCGACCCGGTCCCGCCCGCGGACGACCTCGACCCGGACGAGCTGGTCCTCACGACCGGCCGCGTGCTCCAGCACTTCAACAGCGGCGCGCTCAGCCGGCGCTCCGATCGGCTCGTGGCGATGCGCGGCGAGGACGCCCTCCAGGTCCACCCGAGCGACGCCGCGGAGCGCGGCATCGAGGACGGTGACCGCGTGACCGTCTCGAACGAGCGCGGGACCGTCGAGGTCGCGGCCGAGGTCACGCCGGCGGTCCGCGAGGGCGTGACGTTCTGTACGTTCCACTACCCGGAGCCGCTCGCGAACGCGCTGACCGGCGACGCGCTCGACCCCGAGGCGAAGATCCCCGAGTTCAAGCACTCGGCCGTCGCGGTCGAGCCCGCCGCCGAGGCGGGCGAGGGAAGCGGGGCGACCGGGGACGACTAGGCGATCGCCGACGCCGCGTTCCCGATCGTCCGTCCCCGAGCCGCCCCGCTGATCCCCGGTATCGCCGGTGAGAAGCACGGGTCACCATTTATATAACCCAAGCAGAGAAGCTTCGGTATGGCTACATCCGGAGAGTACGGCCGGGACGACTTCGGCCGGGGCGGCCTGAACGAGGGGCTCGACGCGTCGGAACTTGTCGACGAGATCGGGCTCGACGCCGACGAGATCGCGTGGCGAAAAGAGTTCGTCGGCTTCGACGCGGAGGACGAGCGGCGCCTGAGCCGGTACGAGGACGCATTCGCGGAGAACGCCGACCAAGTAGCGGACGACTTCTACGAGAACCTCACCGGCCACCAGCAGACGGTCGACGTGATCGGTCGGTCCGAGAAGGGTATCGAACAGCTCAAGCGGACGCAGTCGGCGTACCTCGTGACGCTCGCCGGGGGCGAGTACGGCGAGGAGTACTTCGAGGACCGGGCGCGGATCGGGAAGATCCACGACGTGCTGGAGATGCCGATGAAACACTACCTCGGCCAGTACGGCGTGTACTACGACCTCATCCTGCCGATCGTCGGCGACCGCCTCGCGGACTCGCTCACCGACCGGCTGGCCCCCGACGCCGCCGGTGAGACGGTCGACGACGCGACCGCGGCGGCGGTCGAGGAGGAGGTCGACGACGCGATCGAGGACCTGCTCTCTATCCTCCGGATCGTCAACCTCGACATGCAGGTCGTCACGGACACGTACATCCACTCGTACAGCGAGAAACTCTCGGCGGCGATCGAGCAGAACGAGCGGCTGATGGCGGACGTGGAAGAGGAGGTCGAAGAGCCGATCGCCGACCTGCGCGAGTCGGCGAGCGACGTCGCCGACAGCGCCGCCGAGGTCGGCGACGCGGCCGAGGACCAGTCGCGGCGGGTCGCCGAGGTCTCCTCGGAGGTGGCGAACCTCTCGGCGACGGTCGAGGAGGTTGCGTCGACCGCCGACGAGGTCGAGCGGACCAGCGGTCGGGCGGAGACGCTCGCGGAGGACGGGGCAGACGCGGCCGACGACGCCGCGGCGGCCATGGACGACATCGGTGCCGCGGTCGACGAGGTGGCGGAGGACGTCGAGACGCTTCAAGACCGGGTCGAGGAGATTGACGAGTTCGTCGACGCGATCAACGGCATCGCCGACCAGACGAACCTCCTCGCGCTGAACGCCTCGATCGAGGCGGCGCGCGCTGGGGACGCCGGCGCCGGCTTCGGCGTCGTCGCGGACGAAATAAAGTCGCTGGCGGAGGAGTCGCAGGGCCACGCGAGCGACATCGAAGCGATGGTCGAGGGCATCCGCACCGACACCGATGAGACCGTCGAGAGCCTCTCGGAGACGACTGTCCGGGTCGACGAGGGGAGCGAGCGCGTCGACGACGCGACCGAGAGCCTCACTGCCATCGCCGAGGCGGTGACGGAGACGGCGAACGGGATCGACGAGGTCTCGGACGTGACCGACGAGCAGGCCGCCGCGGCCGAAGAGATCGCCGCGACGGTCGACGGGGTGGTCGAGCAGTCGAACCGGATCAGCGAGCGAATGACAGGGTTGGCCGAAGAGAGCGAGCGGCAGTCGGCGGCGGTCGAGACCCTCGAGCGGGCCGTTCGCCGGTTGACCGCAGACGGCGGCGGGCCTTCCGCGGCGTCTCGCACGGACGGCGGGCGGTCGGTGCCGGCCGGGCTGCCGGAGGGGATGCCGCAGTTCGTGATCGACCGTCTCTCCGACGAGGAGTTGCGGGCGATCGCGGCCGGAGAGCTGGAGATGGATGACCTGCGGTAAGTCGACGGCGGCGTCCCGCCCCGCAGGCCGGGGTCAGGGGGAGAAGTAGGCGTCCGGCCCGCGGACGCTCCGAAGCTCGCGGACCCGCCGGGCGCCACACCGGCCGCAGGCGGCCGGCTCGTCGGTTTCGTCGGGCTGCGCGAACACCGTCTCGCAGGCGTCGCAGACGATGTAGCGGAGTGCGAGCGACGGAGTCTCGGCCATGGGGTCGGGTAGGTGGCCGACGCACTTGAACCGACACCCCCGGAGCGTCGCTGCCGCCTCGAGCCGGCCTCGTCGCCCAGGACGCTATTGCCCCGAGCCGGCATCGCCGGTCGACTCGATCCGCGCCTCGTACTTCGCCAGCGCCTCGGCGAGCGCCTCGTCGGCGTCGACGTCGGCTGCCTCGGCGAGCGCGAGCAGCGCGAACAGCGCGTCCCCGATCTCGTCGGTCGCGATCGAGGCGGCGTTGGGGTTGCGTCCGTAGTCGGTCGAGGTTGTCACTTCCTTCGCGATCTCGCCGACCTCGCACTCTAAGTCGAGAGCGTGGTACGCGAGGTCGGTCTTCAGTCCGTACTCATCGATGAACGCGGCGACGCGGTCCTGATCGTCCATAGAAGTCGCCTCCGCGCGATCGGTCAAGAGTCCCCCGCTGTCCGGTCGCCTTCGGTCGTGGCGAGGACGGCCGGTCGCGCAACCCATAAGCCGCGAGCGGCCCCACAGATCGTATGAAAATCGCCATCTTGGGCGGCACCGGCGACATCGGCGAGGGACTCGCGCTGCGGCTGGCGGCGGACACGCCCCACCGGGTCGCGGTCGGGTCACGAGAGGCCGAGAAAGCCGAGACCAAGGCCGAAGAGTACACCACCGAGCTGGAGAGCCGCGGGCTCGACGCCGCGGTGACGGGCGGCGAGAACGCCGCGGTCGCCGCCGACGCGCGGGTCGTCGTCCTCGCGGTCCCGCCGTACCACGTCGGCGACACCGTGGAGGCGGTGGCGGCGTCGCTGGACGACGGCGACGTACTCGTCTCGCCCGCCACGGGGATGAAACGCGACGAGGAGGGGTTCCACTATCACAAGCCCGGCGCGGGCTCGGTGACGAAGATCGTCGCGGACGCGGCGCCCGAGGGCGTCGCCGTCGTCGGCGCGTTCCACAACCTCGCGGCCGCGCGGCTCGCGAACCTCGACGCCGAGTTGGGCGTCGACACGCTCGTCATCGGTGACGACGAGGACGCGAAACGGACCGTCGCGGACGTCGCGGAGGGGATCGAGGGGCTGCGCGCCCTCGACGCCGGCGGGATCGCCAACGCGCCCGAGATCGAGGGGCTCACGCCGCTCCTCATCAACGTCGCCTCGAACAACGACGGCCTCCACGATCTGGGCGTGCGGTTCGAGTAGACGGTCGTTCTGAGCGGGAGTTGCTTATAAATGAACAGCCGGGCGTTCAGCGTGGCTTATAAACGGGACCGGGCGGCGGCGACGGTCGCCGCTCCGGTGATCGATCACTTATAAATAACTGAACCCAGATCGACATCTGACACCGCCAAATCCTCATCCGCTCGCTTATAAATAACTGATTGTAGCTCGACGGTGAACACCGCCAAAGCCCCAGTCGCGAGGACGCCGCACACTCGTTGCGCTCCTCGGTCGCTCACTGCGTTCGCTCCCTGCGGTGCTTACGTCGTCTGCGGCGTCCTCGCGACTGCCCCTTTGAGCCCCGCCCCGCACGGCACCGCCCCGCCCCTCACGCCTCCCCAGCCTCGTCGCTGGCGCCGTCGGCGCCAGCGACTCCCTCGCGCTTGCTGTCTCGCGGCCGCCGAGGGCGGCCGCTCGCAGGCACGCGCCGCCGCAGTAATAGGGATAAGTGGCGTCGTCGCCGTCGCCCGAATCCGGCGCTCGGCGGGCGTTCCGTTAGGCCTTTGCGCGCCGGGACCCTCCGAACGGTAGATGGAGTACTTGCAGCGTCGGGTCGGGCTGGTCGAAGACCGGATCGAGTCGGTCATCGACGACGTCGAGCCCGACGAGCTGTCCGAGGAGGTCGGCCACGTCGTCCTCGCCGGCGGCAAGCGGGTCCGCCCCGCGGTGACCGTCCTCGCCTGCGAGGCGTTCGACGGCGACCCCGAGCAGGCGGTCGACTTCGCGGCCGGCATCGAGTTCGTCCACAACGCCTCGCTCGTGATCGACGACATCATCGACCGCTCCGAGGTCCGCCGGGGCACCGCCGCCGCGTGGGCGGAGTTCGGCTACGGCCCGGCGATCATCGCCAGCGACGGCCTGCTCGGCGAGGCGTTCGCGCTGTTCTCCGCCGACCCGCGCGCGATGCGCACCGTCGCCGAGGCGATGGTCGAACTCGGGGAGGGCGAGGCGACGGAGCTCGCGGCGCGTCCGAGCACCGAGGCGGAGTACATGGAGCTGGCGCGCCGGAAGACGGGCGCGCTGTTCCGCGCGGCCGCCGAGCTGGGCGCGGTCGCGGGCGGCGCCGACCCCCACGCGATCGACTCGTTCGGGGAGTACGCCGAGCGCGTCGGCGTCGCCTTCCAGATGCGCGACGACGTGTTGGACGCCACCGCCGACGCCGACGACCTCGGCAAGCCGACGGGACAGGACGCCGAGATGGACCGGCCCTCGGTGCTCCAGGTCACGTCGCTGTCGCCGGAGGAGATCGACGAGCGCGCCCGGGCGGAGTCCGAGCGGGCGCTGGCCGCGCTCGACGATGCGGACCCGCCGGAGACCGAGGCGATCGAGTACCTCCGCGACCTCGCGGAGTTCGTCGTCGTGCGCGAGCGGTAGGCGGAGAGCGGTAGGAGAGAGCAGTCCGCGCGGCCCGCCGTACGCGGACCTCAGAGCTCGTAGCCCGCCTTTCCCATGAGGTCCGCGAACACGTCCGAACCCATCGCCTGCTCGTAGACGATGGCGGTGAGCATCCCGCCGGGGTAGATCCCGTCGTTCTGGACGTGATCGACCTTGTGACAGTGCATCGGGTAGATGCCGGGATCCGCGTTCGCCTCGAACTCGACGGTGTACCGCTCCGCGGGCGCGACGTTCACCACGTCCTCGGGGAGCTGTAACACCTCGGGGTACTCGGCGCCGTCCTTCTCGACCGTGCGGAACCGGTGGTTGTGCGTGTGTATCGGGTGGGCCATGAACCCCGCGTTGACCAGGTGGAGCCGCACCGTGTCCCCCCGGCTGACGACGATCGGCGAGCCGTGGTCCGGGTTGAACGTGTACGGCGCGACGCGACCGTTGATCGTGAACGCGTCCGGCCGCCGGTTCTGGATGTCGTAGGCGGCGTCCTCGCCGCCGTACGACCGGGAGAGCCGCGTGTCCCAGTCCTTCAGCGTCATGAACTGCTCGACGTCGGCCGCCTCGTACCCCTTCGGATCGATCCGGAGGATCCCGTACATCCCCATGTCCATGTGCATCGGGGTGTTGAAGTGGCAGTGGTAGAGGTGGGTGCCGGGCACGTCCGCGCCGATCTCGTAGGTGTGCGTCTCGCCGGGCATCACGGTGAGTCCCGTCGTCGACGGGACGCCGTCGTCCTTCCACGACTTCGAGACCCCGTGGAAGTGGAGCGTGTGGGGCATCTCCCCGTCGGTGTTGTCGAGCGTGATCGACAGGTCGTCGCCCTCGGTCGCCCGGAGGACCGGCCCGGGCACGCTCGGCGTCCCGTCGTCGGCCTGGAACGCCCACGTCACCGGCATCTCGACCGGCCCGCCCAGCGAGCCGCCGGGGTGGGCCGCGTGGCGGGCGTGGACCGTGCGCAGCGTCACCTCACGGCCGCGCTCGTCGAGGTCGACGACCTCCGGCGAGCCCGTCTCGGGGAGCGCGGGCTCCTCGTCGTCGGTCTGCGTCGGTCCCGCACCGTCACCGGTCGCGGCGGTGGTGACCGTCTGGCTCATACAGCCCGCCAGCCCGGCGACGCCCGAGAGCCCAGCCGCCTGAAGGATCGTTCGCCGCGCGAAGCCGCCGTCGGAACCGGAGTCACTGTGCGTCATGTCTCAATCGAGGGGAAGCGGCGGCATAACCCGGTCGCGGCTTCTCGCCTCGGGGTACGACTGACGAACTTGTTCGGGGCGTAGCATATAAACGAATCGGCGGTCGCGAAGACGTTCGGTCGGCGACGGTCGCGGCCGGCGGCTCGGGGGGACCGCGGCGACGCCGGCGCTCAGTCGTCCGCCGGCTCGCCGGTGTCGGCCGCTCCCTCGGCCGCCTCGTTCTGGCCGATCGGATCGCTGTCCCAGTACGCGTGACCGTCGTCCGCGCGGAAGCAGGCGGCGGTCCGGCCGTCACCCACGTCGTATCCCGGCGGCGCCGACTCCCGGCAGGCCGCGCGCGCCTCCGGACAGCGCGTGTGGAACCGACAGCCCGCGGGCGGGTTCCGCGGCGAGGGCACGTCGCCGTGGAGCGTCTCGAACTCCTCGTCGCGGGCGTCCGTACTCGCCCGCGGGACGCTCGATAACAGCGCCCTCGTGTACGGGTGCGCGGGGTCGTCGAATATCTCCTCGACCGGGCCGATCTCGACGATCTCCCCTAAGTACATCACCGCGACGCGGTCGCAGACGTGCCGGACCACGCCGAGGTTGTGCGCGATGAAGAGGAACGTGAGCCCGAAGTCCTCTTGCAGGTCTTCGAGCAGGTTGAGGATCTGCGCCTGAACGCTCACGTCGAGCGCCGACACCGGCTCGTCGAGGACGACGAAGTCGGGGTCTAAGGCGAGCGCTCGGGCGATCCCGATCCGCTGGCGCTGGCCGCCGGAGAACTCGTGGGGGTACCGGTCGATCTGGTCGGCGGAGAGGCCGACGCGTTCGAGCAGGTCCCGCGCGGTCTCGCGGCGCTGGGCCTTGTCGGCGATGTCGTGAATTCGGAGCCCCTCCGTGACGATGTCTCCGGTGGTCATCCGCGGGTCGAGACTGGAGAACGGGTCCTGGAACACGATCTGCGCGCGCCGCCGGAACTCCGTCAGTTCCTGCGACCCCATCCCGCGAACGTCCGCACCGTCGAAGGCGATCTCGCCGGCGGTCGGCTCCCGGAGCCGCAACACCGTTTCGCCGGTCGTCGACTTCCCGCAGCCGGACTCGCCGACGAGCCCCAGCGTCTCGCCCTCGCGCACGTCGAAGGAGACGCCGTCGACCGCCTTCACGCTCGCCGACTCCTCCCCGAGCAGGCGGTCGAGGAGCGACGGGTCGTCCGCGTAGTACTTCTTCAGTCCCTCGACGGAGAGCAGCGAGTCGCTCATTCGTCGTCACCTCCGTCGGTCGCGGCCGCGGCACCGTCGTCGGGACCGGCGGCGTCGCCGCCCCCGCCGAAGTAGTCGTCCCGGAGCGCGTCCGCCGGGTCGTACTCGCGGGCCGCGAGGACGCACTTGACGCCGTGGTCGGCCGCGGCGTCGACCGTCGCCTCGGCCGGCTTCTCGAGGCAGGCGTCCATCGCCTTCGGACACCGGTCCGCGAAGTAACACCGGTCGTCCATCTCGGCGTCGACCAGGCTCGGGACGTTGCCCGCGATCGGCTCGAGCCGCGCCCGCGGGTCGTCCACGTCGGGGATCGAACCGAGGAGCCCCCGCGTGTACGGGTGAACGGTCTCTTCGAACACCGAGTCGAGCGTGCCGCGCTCGACGACCTCGCCCGCGTACATCACGCAGACGCGGTCGCACATCTCCGCGATCACACCGAGGTCGTGGGTGATGAGGACGACGCTCATCCCGCGCTCCGCCTGAATCTCTTTCAGCAGGTTCAGGATCTGCGCCTGGATCGTCACGTCGAGCGCGGTCGTCGGCTCGTCGGCGATCAGCACGTCCGGCTCGCCGGCGAGCGCCTGCGCGATCATCGCGCGCTGGAGCATCCCCCCGGAGAACTGGCCGGGGTACTCGTCGACGCGCTCCTCCGGGTCGGGGATCCCGACCTGCCCGAGCAGTTCGACCGCCCGGTCCATGCTCTCCTCGCTCGTGTAGTCGCGGCCGGGAACGAGCCCGTCGAGCAGGTACTTCCCGAGCCCGTACCCCTGGGTCCGCGAGCGCGTCGAACGGGGGTTCGCCCGCGCCCGGCGCTGGACCTCGACCGCCTCGGCGATCTGCTCGCCGACCGTGATCGAGGGGTTGAAGCTGCTCATCGGGTCCTGGAAGATGACGCTGAAGGAGGGGCCGCGAAGCGACCGCCGGACGTTCGCCGGCACGGTCCGGAGGTCGACGTGGTCGCCGTCGACCCGCACCGCCTCCGCGTCGCTGAACTCCTCCGCGAGGTCGCCGTCCCGGTACCACACCTCGCCGGCGGTGATCCGGCCGGGGCTCTCGACGAGGTCGACGAGCGACAGCGCGGTCACCGACTTGCCGGACCCCGACTCGCCGACCACGCCGAGGATCTCGTCTTCCCGGAGGTCGAACGACACCGACTCGACCGCGTTGATCTGTCCCTCCTCGGTGAAAAAGCGCGTCGAGAGGTCGCGGACCGACAGCACGTCGTCGGCACTAGGAACCCCGGTCGGAGTCGCCTCGCCGGGGGGAGCGGCGCCGAGGCCGTCGGCCGCGTCGCCGTCGGTCGCCGCGGAGGACTCGCTCCCGGCCGGATCGCCGCCCGGCCGCCCGGCGTCGCTCATGCGGCACCCCCTTCACCCTCGATGCCGGGGTCGAGCGCGTCGCGGAGCCAGTCGCCAAGCAGGTTGATCCCGATCACCGACAGCATGATCGCGAGCCCGGGGATCGAGGCGATCCACCACTGCCCGGAGGAGACGTAGTCGCGCCCCTGCGCGATGTCGAAGCCCCACGAGAGCGTCGTGCCGGAGAAGCCGAGGAACGACAGCGAGCTCTCCAGGAGGATGATCGCCGCCACCTGTACGGTCCCGAGGACGATGATCGGCGTGATCGCGTTCGGCAGGATGTGCCGGAGGATGATCGTGTTGTTGTCGGCGCCCAGCGCGCGCGACGCCTTCACGTACTCCTGCCCGCGCAGGGAGAGCGCCTCCCCGCGGGCGACCCGGGCGAACCACACCCAGTTGACGAGGCCGACGACGATCACCACCGTTATCGGCAACACGAAGGTCTCGGGCATCTCCGGCGCGAGCCCGGCGGCGACGAACGGGTCGGGGATATCCACCGCCGCGCGGCCCCACAGCCCGATCAGCGCGACCGCCAACACGAGCGAGGGGAACGCGAGGCTGACATCGGCGATCCGCATCAGCACGTCGTCGACGCGGCCGCGGTGGTAGCCGGCGAGCAAGCCGACCGGAACGCCGATCGACGCCGCCAGCAGCGTGCCGAGCACGCCGACGACGAGCGACGTCCGAGCGCCGTACACCACCCGCGAGAACATGTCGCGGCCGAGCCCGTCGGTGCCGAACACGTGGTCGGGGTCGGCGGTGATCTCGACCTCCTCGGTGACGGTCCGGATCTCGCCGTCGACCATCTGCGAGGAGGTCCGCTCCTCCGTCTGCGAGAAGCCGATCGGCGGCAGCTCGCTCTGGTTGAGCTGTTGGTCGGTCGGGTTGTGGGGCGCGATGAACGGGGCGAACACGGCGGTCAGCACGATGACCACCACCAGCGCCAGCCCGAGCTTCGCGAGCCCGCTCCGTTTGAACTCCTTTTTGAGATTTCGAATGACACGTGACGAGACCATATTAGTCGGTGATTACCTCCGGGTCGAGATACGCGTACACCACGTCGACGAGGATGTTGACGAGGACGAAGCTCGTCCCGATAACGATGAGACTGCCCTGTAGCGTCGGCCAGTCCCGGGTGTTGATGCTGTCGATGACGAGCGTGCCGAGTCCGGGCCACGAGAACACCGCCTCCGTGATCACGGCGCCGCCGATCAGCGTCCCGAGCTGTAAGCCGAGAACGGTGATCACCGGGATCAGCGTGTTCCGGAGCGCGTGTTTGTACCGGATCAGCGTCCGGGGGAGTCCCTTTGCCCGCGCGGCCTGGACGTACCCCTTGCTCAGTTCGTCCAGCATCCCCGACCGCGTCAGTCTGGTGATGAGCGCCATGAAGTACGTGCCGAGGGCGATAGCGGGCAGCGTGATGTACGCGAGCCAGGCGAGAAGCGTCCCGAACACCGGCGCCGGACCGACGACCGACTGCGCGACGTCGACGACGGTGACGCCGCGACCGCTGGTGTTGAACACGTTGAACTGCACGGCGAACACCAGGATGAGCATGATCCCGAGCCAGAAGTTCGGGGTGGAGATGCCGCCGAGCGACAGCAGCGTCGCGCCGTAGTCGACCGGTTCGTTGCGGCGGGTCGCGCTGACCACGCCGAGCGGAATCGCGAGGACGATGGCGACGACGCTGGCGGCGACCGCCAGCTCGACCGTCGCGGGGAGGCGACCGAACACGAGCGTCGCGACGTCCTGGCCGCGGATGTAGGAGAACCCCATGTCGCCGCGAAGGAGGTCGAAGACGTACTGGCCGTACTGGACGTACAGCGGCTGGTCGAGCCCTAGTTCGGCGGCGATCGCCTGTCGCGTCTCCTGCGAGGCGTCGAGCGGCGCGACCGCGTTGATCGGGCTGCCGGGCGTGACGAACCGGAGCGCGAACACGACGGTGACGACGCCCCAGACGACGCCGATCCCTTGGAGGCTTCTTTTGAGTGCGAATCTTCCGAATGACATTACTGAGGATGTAGAGCGGTGAGGGTGGGGATCGCGTTACTGTTGCGTGGCGGTGTCCGGGTCGATGAACTCGTCGGCCCGCGGCTCCCAAGAGATATCGCTGGAGACGCCGTAGACGCTGAACTGCTGGTGCATGAACACCCACGGCGCGAGGTCGTGGGCGAGCTGGTTCGCCTCCTGAAGGATGTCGACTCGCTCGTCGGAATCCCGGGTCGTCTCCGCCTCTTCGAGGAGCCCGTCGAGCTCGTCGTTTTTCAGGACCGTGAGCGCGCCCTCGGAGGAGAGCAACGGCGTCAGGGTCTGGCTGCCGTCGAACTCCGCGTTCCCCCACCCGAGAAGGGTGAAGTGCGGGCGGTCCTCGATGCTCGGCGCCGTGACGTCCTGGACGAGCGAGGAGAACTCGCGCTGCTGCAGCTCACAGGAGACGTTCGACAGCGAGTCGATCTGGTTGGCCGCCGCTTGCGCGATCTCGACGTCGCGGAGGTAGCGCCCGATCGGCGTCTGAAGCGTGATCTCCGCGCCGGCGTATCCCGACTCCTCGACGAGCCGCTCGGCCTCGGCGGGGTCGTACGGGTACGGCTCGATGTCGGGGTTGTAGCCGACGTGGCCCTCGAGAGTCGGCTGCGCGGTGAGGTTCCCGAAGCCGTTGAGCACGTTCTCGATGATGCTCCCGACGTCGACCGCGTGGTTCATCGCCTGCCGGAACTGCTGGCTGGAGAACGGCTCCACGTCGTAGCGCATCTGGAGGAAGATGATCCGCGCGCTCGCCACGGAGTTGATCGTCGCGACGTCGGAGCTGTTCACCCGAGAGACCTCGTTCGGCGGGACGTTCGTCACGATGTCGGCCTCCTCCGCGAGCAGCTGGTTGACCCGCGTGCTCGACTCGCTGGAAGCGCTCATGGAGAGCTCGTCGACCGCCGGCGCGCCGTCCCAGTAGTCCTCGTTCGGCCCGTAGCGGACCACGTTACCCGACTGGTACTCGGTGAGACGGAACGGCCCCGTTCCGTTGGCGTTCCGGTTGATGTAGTCGCTGCCGTGCTCCTCGACCCACGACTGCTGCATGACGTCGCCGTTCGTCGCGAACAGCTGGAACGCGATCGGATTGTACCCGTCGAAGGAGACCGTCACCTCCCCGTCGCCGGTCGTGACCTCCGAGACCGGGCCGAGGTCGTTCGTCTGCGGACTGACGATGCCGACGTCGTTGAAGGCGATTCGACGGATGCTGAACCGGACGTCCTCCGCGGTCAGGTCGTCGCCGTTGTGGAACGTGACGCCGTCGCGCAGGGTGAACCGGACGCTGCCGTCGTCGGTGCGCTCCCACTCGTTGGCGAGGCCGGCGATGATGCCGCCCTCCTTGTCGCGGTCGAGCAGGCCCTCGTACATCTGCCCGGTGATGATCTCGGTGTTCGTCTCGGCGTGGTCCTGCGGGTCCAGCCCGGAGTCCATCTGGCCCATGGTGACGCCGAGTTCGAAGGTGTCGCCGCCGGAGCCGCCGTCCGACCCGCCGCCGTCGGAGTTGTTCCCGCCGCCCGTTCCGTCGCCGCCGCCCGACCCGCCGCCGTTGCCGGAACAGCCCGCGAGTCCGACCGCACCGGCCGTTCCGGCGTACTTGAGCACCGTCCGCCTGTCGACGTGATCATCGCTGTCAGTAGGCATAGGCGATCTCAAACGACAGAGCGTTATGAACCTACCGGCAGAGAGTGCCCCTACCGCGCCCGTCTGCTAGCGATCCGTTGACAGGAGCGAGTCGCGATCGGTGCGACGGCCAGCAGGGATCGGAGCGTGACGAGAACCGACGGGGACCGACCGGGACCGACGCATATGTACGGGTGCGGCCGGTAGCCGCGGATCGTGAACGGAACCGATCCCGGACCGCGATGGGGAGCCGTCGAGGACGACGCGGAGTCGACGGCGGCGGCGTACCGAGAGCGGGGCTGGACCGCGATCGCGGGGCATCCCGGCGACGTGAATCCCGTCGACGACGACGCCCGGATCGACGTGCTGTTGCCCGAGTCGGAGTTCGACGCGGCGCTTTCCGCGGTCGACGACGCCGCGATCGACGGCGTCGACGTGTACGCCGGCGCCGCGGACGGGGTCGCGTACCGGCTGGTGGTCGCCACCGACGAGGCGGCGGCGGTGGCCGTCTGCGTGCCGACGTACCTCGCGAGCGACGACCTCGCCGCGCTGCGCGCGGCCGCCGAGGCGGCGGGGGCGCTTACCGTCCGGCTGCGCCCCCTCGACGACCGCGACCACGTCGAGATCGCGATCGACGAGCCCGCCGTCTTCTTCGACGCGCCCGAGGCGTGAGGCGGTCGTGAGGATCGGCGTCGAGGTCCGTCGCCCGCCGTCCGAATCCGCGGCCGTGTGACGCACGCTCGTGGATATTCACGCCGCACGCGACTTCGACGTATTCATAGTTGTGCGATCGCGATCATCCGTATGAACCGCGCAGAGAAGGCGGCCCTCCAGCTACAGGCGGTCGCCGTGTTGCGGATGTTAAAAGAGACGCGAACGTACGAGGAGTTGTCCGACGTGACCGGACTGCCGGCGGGCGACCTGAACCGGTACGTGAACGGCCACGTGCTCCCCGGCACCGAGCGAGCGAGCGAGGTCGTCGAGTCGGTGGGGCGGGAGGCGCTCGCCGACGAACTGGTCGCGCGCGTCGAGTTCGACGACGAGGGGTACGTCGACAACTCCGAGGTCGTCTTCGACCAGTCGTTCCTCGACCTGGTGGCGCCCGTCGCGGCGGAGACGTTCGAGTTCGAGTCGCCGGACGTGGTGTTGACGGCCGCGACCGACGGGATCACGCTGGGAGCGGCGATGGCCTCCTTCTTCGACGCCCGCCTGGCGTACGCGAAGAAGTCGAAGGAGACCGCCGTCGAGGAGTTCATCGAGTCGCGCCAGCGGCTCGCCTCCGGCATCGAACTCACCTATTACCTCCCCGCGAGCGCGGTCGACGCCGGCGACACCGTCCTCGTCGTCGACGACCTGATCCGCTCGGGCGAGACCCAGGAGCTCCTCTTGGACATCGCGCTCCAGGGCGACGCCGACGTTACCGGCGTGTTCGCGCTCATCGCCGTCGGGGACGAGGGGATGGACCGCGCGCGAGCGATCACCGACGCCCCGGTCGGGGCGCTGACGACGTTCGAGTAGCCACGTTCGCGCATACTCTCCGCGAAAAAAATCCGCTCAGGAGGCATTTCGATCCACGTATACGGATCGTGATCCGGCTCGTTCAGCAAGGCTTATCAGTCGATCCCGGGGAACACTCACCCGTTCAATGGGTCTTTCAGACAGGCTGGCCGCGCGGTTCGACGTGGAGTCGCACGGGTCGGACGTCCGCACCGAACTGGTCGCCGGGCTCACGACGTTCCTCGCGATGTCGTACATCATCGTCGTGAACCCCGCGATCCTCTCGGAGGCGATCCAGATAGAGGGGTACGGGCCGGGCGAGGTGTTCCAGATGATCGCCATCGCGACGATCCTCTCGGCTGCGATCGGGACGGCCGTGATGGCGCTGTACGCCAACCGCCCGTTCGGGCTCGCGCCCGGGCTCGGGCTCAACGCCTTCTTCGCGTACACGGTCGTGCTGGGGCTCGGCGTCCCGTGGCAGACGGCGCTGGCCGCGGTGTTCGTCGAGGGCGTCCTGTTCATGGTCCTGACCGCCGTCGGCGCGCGCGAGTACGTCATCCGGCTGTTCCCGGAGCCGGTGAAGCGCTCTGTCGGCGCCGGTATCGGCCTGTTCCTCCTCTTCATCGGCTTCCAGGAGCTCCAGATCGTCGTCCCCGACGACGCGACGCTCGTCACGCTGGGCGGGATCTTCGGGAACCCGTGGGCGATCCTCGGGGTGCTCGGGCTCGCCTTCACCTTCGGCCTCTGGGCGCGGGGGATCACGGGCTCGATCGTGCTCGGCATCCTGACGACCTCCCTCGTCGGCTGGGGGCTCACCTTCGCCGGCGTCTTCGACCGCGGCACGGTCACGGCGGCTCCGGGAGCCCTCCCGGCCCCTCAGTACGACATCACGCCGCTGGCGGGCGCGTTCGTCGACGGGCTCGGACAGATCGATCCGCTCACGTTCGTCCTGGTCGTGTTCACCTTCTTCTTCGTCGACTTCTTCGACACCGCCGGGACGCTCATCGGCGTCTCGCAGTTCGGTGACTTCCTCGACGACGACGGCGACCTCCCCGACATGGACAGGCCGCTGATGGCCGACGCGGTGGGGACGACCGCGGGCGCGGTCCTGGGTACCTCCACGGTGACGACGTATATCGAGTCGTCGACGGGCGTCGAGGAGGGCGGCCGGACCGGCCTCACGGCGCTGGTCGTCGCGCTCCTCTTCGTCGCGTCGCTCGTCCTGATCCCCGTCGTCGCCGCCATTCCGGCGTACGCCTCCTTCATCGCGCTGATCGTCGTCGGCGTGATGATGCTCCAGGGGCTCGTCGAGGTCGACTGGAGCGACCCGGCGTGGGCCGTCTCGGCCGGGCTCACCGTCACCGTGATGCCGTTCGCCTACTCCATCGCGGACGGGCTGGCGGCCGGGATCGTCGCCTACCCGCTGATCAAGCTCGCGATCGGCGAGGCCCGCGACGTCGACCCCGGGCAGTACGTCATCGCGGCGCTGCTCGCGGCCTACTACGTGCTCCAGACCCGCGGCGTCATCCTCTGAGGCCGACGTCGCGTTTCGGCCCGACCGAACCCTCTTGACGCGGCGGGTCGCATACCGACCGAGAGACGATGTCCGACGCGACAGACGCCGCCGCCGATTCCTCCGTGACCGTGGCCGACCGCGAGCGACACGCGCGGGACCCGGTTCGTCGGGTCGCGCTCGACTGCGTCGTCGCCGGAATCGAGGCGGCCCACCCGCAGAGGGTCGTCGCGGACGCGCTCGCGCTCGACGACGGCCGGCTGTCCGTCGCGAGCGTCGACGGCGCGACGACGACCCGCGACCTCGACGAATACGACCGCGTGCTGGTCGGCGGCGCGGGCAACGCGGCGGGCCACTTCGCGGCCGCGGTCGAGCGCCTGCTCGGCGACCGGATCGACGACGGCGCGGTCGTCACGGACGACCCGGTCGAGACCGAACGGATCGCAGTCCTGCCCGGCGACCACCCGACGCCGAGCGATCGGGGCGTCGAGAGCGCCCGGCGGGTCCGGGCGATCGCGGCCGACGCCGGCGAGGCCGACCTCGTGATCGGCCTGATCACCGGCGGCGGGAGCGCGCTGCTGGCCGCGCCCGCGACCGGGATCGGTCTCGACGACCTCCGCGCGACGACCGAGGCGCTGCTGGCGAGCGGCGCGACCATCTCGGAGATCAACGCGGTCCGGAAACACCTCTCGGCGGTGAAGGGCGGCGGCCTCGCCCGGGCGGCCGCGCCGGCCGACGCGCTCGGACTCGCGGTCAGCGACGTGACCGGCGACGACCCGGCCGTGATAGCGAGCGGTCCGCTCTCGCCCGATCCGACGACCTACGCGGACGCGCTGGCGGTCCTCGACCGGTACGGGATCGACGCGCCCGCGGCCGTGACCGACCGGCTCGAACGCGGCGCCGCGGGCGAACTCGCGGAGACCCCGGGACCGGGCGACCCCCCGTTCGACGGCGCCGGCGTCGACGTCCGAATCGTCGCGAGCGCGCGAACGGCCCTGAACGCGGCCCGCGAGGTCGCCGCGGAGCGTAGGTACGACCCGCTCGTACTCTCCTCGCGGGTGCGCGGCGAGGCGCGGGAGGCCGCGAAGACCCACGCGGCGGTCGCCGAGGAGTGTCGGGCGGCCGGCGAGCCGGTCGAACCGCCCGCGCTCGTCCTCTCGGCCGGCGAGGTGACGGTGACGCTCGGGGAGGAGCACGGCGAGGGAGGGCCGAATCAGGAGTTCGCGCTGTCGGCGGCGGTCGAACTCGACGCCGCGGGGCCGGACGGTGCGGGAGTCGCCGTCGCGAGCGTCGACACAGACGGGGCCGACGGCGCCACGGACGCCGCGGGCGCGCTGGTCGACGACCGGCTCGTGGACGGCGGTCGCGACGGGTCGCTGGACCCCGGATCGGCCGCGAGGGCGCTCGACGCGCACGACGCGTACCCGACGCTCGACGAGGCGGAGGCGCTGCTGCGGACCGGGCCGACCGGGACGAACGTCAACGACCTTCGCGCGGTCGCGATCGGGTCGGGCGAATCCCGTTCGGAAGGGACTAAGTGACGGCCGGCGAATTTTGCGACATGAAGACGCTGCTCCTCAACGCGGACGACGTCGACGAGAACGCCGAGATGGACCGCGTGATCGACGCGGTCCGCGGCGCGTTCACGGCCTACGAGCGCGGCGACGCGAAGATGCCGGCGAAGTCGTACGTCGACCTGCCCGAGTACAACGGCGACTTCCGGTCGATGCCCGCCTACCTCGACGTGCGCGAGGAGGACGTCGCGGAGGAGACGGCGAGCGGCGAGGGGTGGGACGCCGCCGGGATCAAGTGGGTGAACGTCCACACCGACAACCCCGCCGACCACGACCTCCCGACCGTGATGGGGACGATGATCTACTCGGACCCGGAGACGGCGTTCCCGCTGGCGATTCTCGACGGCACGACGCTGACGATGAAACGGACCGGCGCGGCCGCCGCGGTCGCGACCGACTACCTCGCGGTCCCGGACGCGACCTCGCTCGGGATCGTCGGCGCGGGCGTCCAGTCGTACACGCAGCTCGAGGCGATCGCCGCGGTGCGCGACATTGAGGAGGTCGTCGTGAGCGACCTCGACGAGGCGCGCGTCGCCGACTTCGTCGACGCCTTCGAGGACCGGTTCGACGTGCGCGCCGGCTCGGTTTCGGAGGCCGGCCACTGCGATATCCTCTCGACGGTGACGCCCGTCGAGACCCCGATCGTCGGCCGCGACGACGTGGGCGAGCACACCCACGTCAACGCGATGGGCGCGGACGCGGCCGGGAAACACGAGCTCGCGGACGACCTCCTCGTCGACGCCACCGTCGTCATCGACGACCACGAGCAGTGCACGCACTCCGGCGAGATCAACGTCCCCTACGCCGCCGGGACGCTCACCGACGACGACATCTACGGCGAGATCGGCGAGATCGTCGTCGGCCGTCGCGCGGGCCGCCCCGGCACGCCGGGGACGGTCGCGGACGCCGACGGCGTGCGCGGCGTCAGCGTCTTCGACTCGACCGGCCTCGCGATCCAGGACGTGGCGGCCGCGCGCGTCGTCTACGAGCGCGCCGACGAACTGGACAACGGCTACCCGTTCGACCTGCTCGGCCTCGACGGCTGACGGAAGCGGAGTTCGCTCGGCCGCGACGACCGCGCCCGACGCGCCGCTTTTCCCCCTCCGTCCCGTACCCGGCCCGTGAAACTCGTCAGCATCGCCGCCCTCGCGGAAAACCGGGTGATCGGGAGAGACGGCGAACTACCGTGGCCACACATCGAGGCGGACGTCAAGCAGTACCGCGAGCGCGTCGCCGGGTCGCCGGTGATCCTCGGTCGTCGCACCTTCGACTCGATGCGCGACGACCTCCCCGGGAGCCGCCAGATCGTCGTGAGCCGGAGCGTCGAGAGCGTCGGCGTCCCGACCGCGACGGTCGCGAACGGGGACGGGACCGCGATCGACCTGGCCGGTGAGGCCGCGAGCGAAACCGGCGTCGACACGGCGTACGTCCTCGGCGGCGGCGGGATATACGACCTCTTCCAACCGCACCTCGACGGGATGGTCCTCAGCCACGTCGACGGCGCCTACGAGGGCGACACGCGCTATCCCGAGTGGGACGAATCCGAGTGGGAAGTCGCGGCGGAGACCGCGTACGACCGGTTCACCCTGCGCGAGTGGGTCAGGTGCGGCAGGGCGAACTGAGGCTTCGGGTCCCGACCTTCCCGATACTGCCCTCGATATATACTCCTAATTACAAGTAAGAGAACATATCAATTCGGCATCAGTACCCAGGTTATGCGACCGTATTAAGTTGATCCTGTTCGTCACGTGTATCATTCAATGGTGCTGTGGTGGGTCGTCAGTCTGTTCGCCCTCTCGGGGGGCACCTGTTTCGCGGCCGCGTTCCGCGGGTCCCGCCTGCGGAACGGCGACGCCAGACGCGGGCTCCGTGCGCTCCTGATCCTCGTCGGCGTGTGGGCGTTCCTCCAGGGGGGCGTCCTGCTCGCCGCCGAGGAGCCGACCGCGGTCGCGCTCTACACCCTCGCGCTGACCGTCGGCTTCGCCACGCCGTTCGCCTGGTGCTACTTCGCGTCCGCGTACGCCGGCCGCGACTACCACCGCCGGACGCGGTATCGGCGGGCCGCCGTCGCGCTCTACGTCGCCGTGGTCGGACTGAAGCTCACGAACCCGGTCCACGGTCGGTACTTCGACGCGGCGCTCCGGACGGAGCCCGCCCGGCGGCTCGTCGTCGAGGAGGGGGCGCTGTACTGGGGATCGTTCGCGCTGGCGTACGCGCTGTCGGCCGGCGGCTTCTACCTGCTGTACCGGCTGTTCCGTCGGTCGGAAGGGTCCACGTGGACGCTGGCCGGGGTGTTCGCGGCGACCGGACTCGCCGTCGTGCCGAACGCGGTCGCGCGCGCGGCGCCGAGCGTCCTCCCGCAACTGAGCTACGAGCCGCTCGGCGTCGCCGTCTTCGCGGTCGGGAGCGTCTACCTGGTCGAGGACACGTTCCTCGCCGTCGAGGAGACGGCGACGCGCTCGTTCGTCGAGCGCACCGCCGGCGCCGTCCTGATCCTCGACACCGACGGGCGAGTCCGCGACCACAACGAGCGCGCGACCGAGCTGTTCCCGTCGCTCGCCGACGACGCGGACCGCATCGAGGAGCTCTCTCCGAGCATCGCTGACGAGTACCGCGACGAGCGGCCGACCCTCATCGACGTCAGCGACGCCGACGGCAGCGACCGGACCTACTGCGTCACGAGCGAACCGCTCGCGGTCGGCGGCGTGGAGTTCGGGTGGGCGCTGCTGGTCCAGGACGTGACCGCCATCGAGCGGCAGCGCGAGCAGCTCGATCGCCACGAGGAGCAGCTGGGAGACATGGCCGGCGCGATCGCTCACGAACTGCGGAACTCCGTGGCGGTCGCCGACGGCCATCTCGCGGAGGCGGCGGATCGGCTCGACGGCGGCGAGGAGGCGGCCGCGGCCGAGTCGGTCGCGGTGGCGCGCAGCCGAGTCGCTCGGATCGGCGGCGTCGTCGAGGATCTCCACACTCTCGTCCGGTACGCGCGCGACACCGACGAGCCGTCGTTCGTCGAGTTCGAGGCGGCCGTGACCGACGCGGCGACGGCGAGCGGCGCCGACGTCGACGTGGTGGTCGAGGGGGATGGGCAGATACTCGCGGCTCCGACCCGACTCAAGCAGCTGTTCAAGAACGCGTTCGAGTTCGCCGCGTTCAACGACGCGACCGCGGTGACCGTCTCGCTGACCGACGACGGGTTCGCGGTCGCGGACGACGGTCGGTTCACCGGGGACGACGGGGGATCGCTCCTCTTCGAGTACGAGAGCGCCGAGCCGAGCGCCGAGGCGGGCATGGCCCTGCCGAACGTCCGCGCGCTCGGTCGCGTGGAAGGATGGGCCCTCGAGCCCGACCTCGACTACGACGAGGGCGTCAGATACGTGCTGCGCGGCGCGACCGTCGAGCGGGACGCGTCGACGTGACGCGCCAACGAGCGAGCGGGGCCCCTCAGTTCCCGTCGACGCGCTCCGCGAAGCCGAACCGCGGCTTCACGTCGGTGACTTCGACCGTCAGCGTCTCACCGACGTCGCCGTCGACGAACAGGGTGTAGCCGTCGACGTAAGCGATGCCGTCGCCCTCGTCGCCCGACTCCTCGATCGTCACCTCCACCCGGTCGCCCTCGGCGACCGGCGCCTCGGTGTACCCCTTCGCGACGAGGTACACCTCCGAGGAGGCGTCCCGCGAGGCGGGCGGCGAGACGGTCCGAACGTACTGGAACGACGCCGCTACGTCGTCGCGGAAGGCGTCGAGGTCCTCCCCCTGGAACACCTTTACGACGAAGTCGCCGCCGGTCGCGAGCAGCTCGTCGGCGGCGTCGAGCGCCTGGCGCGCGAGGTGGACCGACCGGGCGTGGTCGAGGTTGTACTCCCCGGTCATGTTGGGCGCCATGTCGGAGAGGACCGCGTCCGCGCCGTCCTCACCGACCGCTTCCCGCAGGTAGTGGCGGGTGCGCTCCTCGGTCATGTCCCCGCGGATCGTCTCGACGTCGTGGTCGTCGAACTCGTCGATGCGCTGGAGGTCGACGCCGACGACGGTGCCGCCCTCGCCCACCTCCTCGGCGGCGACCTGGAGCCAGCCGCCGGGGGCGGCGCCGAGGTCGACCACGGTGTCGCCGGGGGCGAGGATGTCCGACTCCTCGTCGACCTGTTTCAGCTTGTAGGCGGACCGGGCGCGGTACCCCTGCTGTTTGGACCGGTTGTAGTAGTCGTCTTTGCCGCTCATGTCTCGATCACCGCGGCTCGGAAGGGAGTCGCCGAAATCGAGGGCGAAGTAGCGCTCATACCCGTAACGACGGGGGCGACCGGGAAATGAACGTCGAATGCGGGCGCGGGCCGTCTCCGCGGTCGGGTTCGGCGGGAGGCCGGCGGCGGGCGGCTACTCGCGGTCGGGTCGCAGCCACCCCGCGACCCGTCCGACGCCGGACGCGACCGCGGCGAGGAGTCCCCGTCCGTCGCTCGGCTCCGACGCGGCGGCGTCCGTTTCGGACGAGCGGTCGGGCGCCCGTCGGGCCGCGACGATCGACTCGTAGTTGTCGATCACCTGCTGGCGCTGCCGCTCCTTCGACTCGACGACCCGTTCGAGCGCCTCGACCTCCGCTTCGAGCGCGGCCACCTCGTCCGTGAGCGCCCGGACCCGCTCGGCCGGCAGGTCGCGGTCGGGCGGCAGGTCGCGTTCGGCCGCAGACAGATCGCGTTCGGCCGCGGACAGATCGCGTTCGGCCGCGAGGGCGTCGTCGCGGACGCGTCGGTCGCCGGGACGGCCGCCGGCGTTCGAGCGGGCGCCCGCCGACGCGGTCGGTCGGAGCCGGGGACCGTCGATCGAGTCCACCGCTTCGACATCGATACTACCGGAGTCGAGGGAACCGGACGCTGAGGGCATCATCTGTGGAGATCATGTGTACACATACCACAGTAAAAAGGTCAGTCAGCCGCGAGTCGGACGCGCCGCTTGCGATCGGTTCACGCCGAGTCGCGGCCGCCCACCGACAGTTTCCCGTCGAGGCGATCAGGGCTTTGGTCCGCGGCGTCGCTCCCCGCTCCCGCCGGCCGGATCGTGAACCCGAGGCCCTCGTAGAACGCCCGCAGATCGGCGTCGAACCGAGCGGTGACGGCGTCGACCGCGGGATCCGACCGGGCGCGACCGACCGCGCCCGCGACGAGCGCGGAGCCGATCCCCCGACCGCGACGCGCCCGTCTGACCGCGACGGCGTCGACGTGAAGCCGGTCCGGGTCGGGACGCACGGCGACCAGCGCGCCGACGACCCCGCCGGTCCGCGTCGAGCGCGCCACGAGGGCGTCGCCGGCCGCGATCCGGTCGTCGACGGCGTCCGCGTCGGTCTCCAGCATCGCGGCGTCGAGAATTCGAAGCACGTCGAGGCGGTCGTCGGGGATCGCGGGCTCGACGGTCACGTCGTCGGGCGGGTCTGGCAGATCGTACTCTTCGGTCACGCGCCGCCGTCCGTCGCGTCGCCGTCCGTCGCGCCACCCTTTATCAATCGGAGGACCCGGACCTCGTCGGCGTCGACGACGCGGTCGCCCGGGACCGGCGAGCCGTCGACCAGCGCCGACGCCTCCTGCGGGTGGTAGCCCGCCTCGCGGATCAGGTCGTCGTACGTCGCGTCGGCGGCGAGGCTGTACTCCTCCGTCCCCTCGCCGACGACCTCGACGGTCACGTCCATGAGCGCCGTAGCGGGCGGGGCGGCGTCAATCGCACGGTTCGAGCGGCTCCCCGACGGTCACTCCGTGGGAGGCTCCGCGCGGCCGTTCCACGTCCAGAGGAACCACGCGACCGCGGCGCCGATCGCGACCGTCACCAGCAGCCCGGGTCGAGGGACCGCGCCGATCCATGCGTCGACGACGAGCAGACCGGCCGCGGCCGCAGAGACGACGAGGACCGCCGCCGCGTCGCGGGCGAGTTCCGCCTCGCGATCGGGCGGGAGACCGCCGTCGTAGCCGGCTATCAGGCCGACCTTCCCGCGGGCGTGGATCGCCCACGCGAGCAGGAGGAGCAGGGCGACCGCGTGGCCGATCACGACGGTATCGACGATGGCCATTGAGACGGGAACGCGTTCGCGGCGGCCGCGGCTCAGCCGTCCAACTGTTCGCGGAGCAGGCCGTTCACCTGTCCGGGGTCGGCGCTGCCGCCGGTCGCCTGCATCACCTGGCCGACGAGGAAGTTGATCGCGCCCTCGTCGCCGTCGCGGTAGTCGCTCACGGCGTCGGGGTTCTCGTCGATGGCGGCCTCGACGGCGGCCTCGACCTCGCCGCTCTCGGCTTTCCCCAGCCCCTCGCGCTCGATGACCGTCTCGGGGTCGTCGCCCTCGTCGAGCATCTCGCGGAGGACGACCTCCTCGGCGTTCTTCACCGTGAGCTCGTCGGCGGCGACCAGCTCGATCAGCCGCGTGAACTCGTCGAGCCGGCCCTCGACGTCGGTCACCTCCATCTCGCGGTAGTTGAGCTCGCCGAGCAGGTTGTCCGCGACCCACGTCGCGGCGAGGTCCGGGTCGAACTCGCCGGCCACGTCCTCGAAGAAGTCCGCGACCGCCTTCGTGGAGGTGAGCTTCGAGGCCGCCTCGCGGTCGAGCCCGTACTCCTCGCGGAAGCGCTCGCGGCGGGCGTCGGGGAGTTCCGGGATCGCGATCCGCTCCTTCCAGTCGGCCACCTCCAGCGCGGGGAGGTCGCCCTCGCGGAAGTAGCGGTAGTCCTTCTCGGCCTCCTTCGAGCGCATCCCGACGGTGACGCCGCGGTCCTCGTCCCAGTGGCGGGTCTCCTGTTCGATCTCGCGGCCGCGCCGGAGGACGTTCTCCTGGCGGGTGACCTCGTAGGCGAGCGCCTGCTCCGCGCCCTTGTGACTGGAGATGTTCTTCACCTCGGCGCGGTTGACCTCGTCGAGCGCCTCGGCGTCGATCGTCCCGTCGTCCGCGACGTGCTCGTCGGGGACGAGGGAGACGTTGGCGTCGACGCGCAGGCTCCCGTCGCGGCCGGGGTCGAACACCCCGAGGTACTCCAGCACCTCCTCCAGCTTCGCGAGGAACGCGCGCGTCTCGGCCGGCGAGCGGAAGTCCGGCTCCGTGACGATCTCCATGAGGGGGGTCCCCGCGCGGTTGTAGTTGACGAGGGTGTGGGTCGCGGACTCGATGGAGCCGCCGGCGTGCTGGAGGCTCCCGGGGTCCTCCTCGAGGTGCGCGCGGGTGATCCCGATCGTTCGGGGGTCGCCGTCGACGCGGACCTCCAGCTCGCCCGCCTGGCAGATCGGCGCGTCGTACTGGGTGAGCTGGAAGTTCTTCGGGAGGTCGGGGTAGTAGTAGTTCTTCCGGTGGAACGTGGTCGTCTCGGGGATGTCGGCGTCGATCGCCTTCCCGATCTTCACGGCGGCCTCGACGGCGCCCTCGTTGAGGACGGGGAGCGCGCCCGGCAGCCCGAGACAGGTCGGACAGGTGCGCGTGTTCGGCGCCTCGTCCTCGGCGGGCTCCGTCGAGCAGCCGCAGAAGATCTTCGTGTCGGTCTCGAGCTGGACGTGGACCTCCAGCCCGATCACGACCGTCCGGTCCGCCGTCGCGGCCTGCGTGCTCATTACCGGTCCGTTGTGAGCGGGCCGCCTAAATCGTGTCGGGACGACGGCCGCCGAGGCGGGCGCCCGGCGGGGCTCTCGATTTCGAGAGCCCGGAGGGAACGGTTATCAATGGGCCGTTCGTACCTCGCGAAATGAGTGAATCGATGATCTGTGGACGCGCCGAGCCGGACGGTGCGAAGGGCTCCCGCCGGGCGCCCGACCGAGCGCGCGAGACGAGCGGACCGGAACGGGCATGACCGCCCCGGACTACCCTCGTCGCGGACGACCGCCGCGGACCACCTCCGTCAGGGATGTCCGCTGAGTCGACGCTTCACGTCGGTGAGCCGGTCGAGGCGGCGTGGGGCGAACTCCCGGAGGAGACGCGCGTCCGCCGAGCGAGCGAGTTCGCGAGCGGTGCGGACAGCGGGCGGGAGGCGGCCGACGACCCGGACCGCGTGGTCGTCCGACTGCGCGTCGACCGGGAGCGCGACGACCCCGACGCGGCCGAGCCGAGCGGGGGCGGCGCCGCGGACGCCGACCTCGCGGCCGGGGGCGACGCGGTCGCGCTCGACCGCCTCGGGTCGGTCCGCGACCGCTACCCGGACGCGACCGTGCTCGCGTACACGGTCCGCGACGACTCCGACGCCGCCATCGACGCGAGCCGGCTCGGCGTCGAGTACGTCTCCGGGCGGCGGCTCGCGGCCGACGGCGAGACGCTCGCGGACAGGCTCGCGGCGCGGGCGGCGGCCGACGGAACGGGAGCCGGCGAACGCGCCGCCGGCGCCGAGGCGGAGTCGGTCCTCGAACCGTTCATCCGGATCGTCTCGGACCGGGCGACCGACCTCGACGAGAAGCTCGATCAGCTCCTGGAGCTGGGTCGGGACCGGCTCGGACTCTCGGTCGGCTACTCCTCGCACGTCGACGGCGACCGGCTGGAGATCCGGCAGTACAGCGACGGGACGGGGACGCTGGACTCGTTCCTCGAGAGCGGTCCCGACGCGGACCGATCGGTCCCGCTCGAACTGACCTACTGTCAGCGGACGGTGCGGAGCGACGAGGTGGTCGCGTTCACGGACCCCGAGGCCGCGGGGCTGGGCGACGACCCGGCCTACGAGCGGTTCGGGTTCGGCAGCTACGTCGGCGGGCGCGTCGTCGTCGACGACGAGGTGTTCGGAAGCCTCTGTTTCCTCGACCCGGAGCGCCGCGACCGTCCGTTCGACGAGTCCGAGCGGCTGTTCGTGGAGCTGCTCGCCGACTGGCTGGGCCGCGGTATCGAGCGACGGATCGCCCGCGAGGAGCGCGAGGCGGCGATCGAGCGGTTCGAACGGACGCTCGAACGGATCGACGACGCGTTCTTCGCGCTCGACTCAGACTGGCGGTTCACCTACGTCAACGAGAAGGCGGGATTGCTGCTCGACCGCGAGCCGGACGAGCTGCTCGGCACCGACATCTGGGAGGAGTTCCCGGCCGCGATCGGCGAGGAGTACGAGGAGAACTACCGTCGGGCGATGGAGACGCAGGAGCCGGTCTCGTTCGAGGACCGCTACGAGCCGCTCGACCTGTGGACCGAGGTGACCGCGTACCCCTCTCCGGACGGGCTCTCCGTGTTCTTCGCCGACGCCACGGAGCGGAAGCGCCGCGAGCGGATCCTCGAACGGCTCCTCGGCACCGTCGAGCGGATCCAGCGCGAGGACGACCGGGAGGCCGTCGCGGGCCGGCTGATCGAGGCCGCCGACGAGGTCCTCGGCTACGAGATCAGCGGCGTCCGGCTGTACGACCCCGAGACGGAGCGGCTCCGGCTGGTCGCCACGAGCGACGGGCTCGGCGACCGGTTCGCGGACAGCCGCGGGCCGCGCCGCCCCGACGAGGGGCTCACTGGCGGGGTGTTCGAGGCGGGAGAACCGCGGGTGGAAGACGACCTCGCGGCGGTCGACGACGGGCGGTCGTACCACGGGATGCGCTCCGTCGCGGCGGTTCCGCTCGGCGACCACGGCGCGTTCATCGTCGGCGCCGTCGAGCCGAACGCCTTCGACGAGAGCGACGTCTCCGTCCTCGAACTGCTGGCGACGAACGCGGTCGCCGCGATGGACGCCGCCGACCGCCGTCGCCGGCTCCGCACCTACGAGGACGCGCTCAAGAACGTCGACGACATGGTGTGCGTGCTCGACGGCGAGGGGGCCGTCACCTACGCCACCGCGCCGTTCGTCGCGTGGTTCGGCGCCGGCGGGCTCGACGAGGTCGTCGGAGAGCGACTCGCCGCGCTCGTCGACGACGCCGACGCGCCGCGGGTGGTCGACGCGGTCGCGGCGCTCACGGACGCGGCGACCGAGGGGAGCCAGGGGACGGAGCCGGCCCGGACGGTCGAACTGACCGCCGACCACGACGGCGACCGCCGACCGCGACACGGCGAGTTGCGCCTGTCGCGGCTCTCCGACCACGGGACCGGCGTCGTCGGGTCGCTGTCGGACACGACCGACCTCCGCCGGACGCGGACCGAGCTGTCCGCCGAGCGCGACCGCTTCCGGCGGCTGTTCGACCGGATCCCGGACCCCGTGATGGAGGTCGTCTTAGCGGACGACGAGACGGTCATCGACGGAGTCAACCCCGCGTTCGAGTCGCAGTTCGGCGCGGACGAGGCGGCGCTCCGCGGTCGGACGATCGGGGCGCTAGACATCCACGACGACCGGCTGGGGAGCCGCGAGGAGCGCGGCGGTCCGGCGGCGGCGGACCTCGATTCGCTGGTCCGCGACCGCGGCTTCGCGACCGAGGAAGTCCGCCGACAGACCGTGGACGGGCCGCGGGAGTTCCTCTTCCGCGGGTTCAGCTACGAGACGGAGGGGGCCCGCCGGGCGTTCGGCATCTACACCGACATCACCGACCGGAAGCGCCGCGAGCGGTACGTGCGGATCGTCAACCGGATCCTCAGGCACAACCTGCGCAACGAGCTGAACGTCGTGTTCGGCTTCGCCGGCGAGATCGCCGACCGGACCGACGACGACCGGATCCGCGACTACGCCCGCCGGATCGAGGCCACCGGCAAGCGGCTGGCCGGAGTCGCCGACGGCGCCACCACGCTCCGCCGGGTCGTCGAGAAGGGGTACGTGACCGATCCCGAGCCGATCGACGTGGGCGCCGTCGTCGAGGAGGTCGCGGCCCGGCACGCGGCCGACAGTCCCGAGGCGCGGATCACCGCCGACGTGCCGGACGGCATCGCGGTGCGCGGCGACGACCGCCTCGCCGTCGCTGTCGACAGCCTCGTGGAGAACGCCGTCGAACACGGCGGCGACGCTCCGCGCGTCGCGGTGACCGCCGAGCGCGACCCGGACGCCGGGGTCGTGGCGGTGCGCGTCGCAGACGACGGCCCGGGGATCCCGACCGCGGTTCGGGAGGTGATCACCGGGGCCCGCGAGGTGACGCAGCTACAGCACAACACCGGCGTCGGGCTGTGGATCGCCGCCTGGGTCGTGGAGGCGTACGGCGGCGAGATACGGTTCGGCTCGGGGCTCGACGGCGAGGGGGCGACGGTGACCCTCGTCCTCCCGGCAGCGGAGCGAGGCGGATCGGGGCTCGCCGGCGGGGAAGAGCGGTAGCCGACCCGCGGCGTCCGCGCGTTCCGACCCGTTTATGGTCGCCGGCGGCCCGTTTCCCCGTATGACCGACGACGACCGACGACGCGAGCTGATCGCGGCGCTCACCGCGGCCGACGCCGTCCGGTTCGGCGAGTTCGAGCTGTCGCACGGCGGCACGAGCGACTACTACGTCGACAAATACCGCTTCGAGACCGACCCGGACGCCCTGACGCTCGTCGCCGAGGCGTTCACCGACCGGCTCGCGGACGCGGACGCGAAGCTGGCGGGCGTCGCCCTCGGCGCGGTCCCGCTGGTGGCCGTCACGGCCGCCGAGCTCGGCCGCCCGTACGTCATCGCGCGAAAGCAGGCGAAGGAGTACGGCACGGGCAACCGGATCGAGGGCCGACTCGACGACGGCGAGGAGGTCGTCGTGATCGAAGACATCGCGACGACGGGGCAGTCGGCGGTCGACGCGGTCGAGGCGCTGCGCGAGGCGGGCGCGACCGTCGACCGCGTGCTGGTCGTCGTCGACCGCGAGGAGGGCGCCGCGGAGCTGCTCGCCGAGCACGGCGTCGAGTTGGAGTCGCTGCTCACGGCGACCGAGCTGCTCGACGCGCGCGACGGGGAGTAGGGCGGACGAGCCCGGGAGCGCGGACCGGTTTCCCCGAGTTACGCCTCCGGCGCCTCGACCGTCGGCACCGCGATCCGGTCGAGCACGTCGTCGATCACGTCTCGCTCGTCGACGTCGTTGACGGCCGCGTCCGGGGTCAACACGAGCCGGTGTGCGAGCGTCGGCTCCGCGACGCGCTTCACGTCGTCGGGCGTGACGAACTGGCGGCCGGCGATGACCGCCGCCGCCCGCGCCGTCTCGAAGAGGCGCTGGGTGCCGCGGGGGGAGACGCCGGCCTCGACGCGGCGGTCCTCGCGCGTCGCCCGCGCGAGCGCCGCCGCGTAGCGCAACAGGTCGTCGTCGACCCGGACCGACTCGGGCACCTTCCGCAGCGCCGCCACGGCGTCGGAGTCGAGGACGCGGTCGACCGTCGGGGACTGCTCGACGCGTCCGGCGCGGCGGCGGAGCAGCTCCAACTCGCCGTCCTCGTCGGGGTAGCCGATGGAGGTCTTGATCGTGAACCGGTCGAGCTGGGCCTCCGGCAGCGGGAAGGCGCCCTCGCTCTCGACCGGGTTCTGCGTCGCGATGACGTAGAAGGGGCTCGGCAGATCGTGAGTCTCGCCGTCGACGGTCACCTGGCCCTCCTCCATCGCCTCCAGCAGGGCGGCCTGCGTCTTCGGCGGCGCGCGGTTGATCTCGTCGGCGAGGACGACGTTCGCGAAGATGGGGCCGGGGGAAAACGAGAAGGAGCCGTCGCGCTCGTCGAACACGTTGGTGCCCGTGACGTCGGCGGGCAGGAGGTCCGGCGTGAACTGGATCCGGGAGAACTCCAGTCCGAGCGCGGTCGCGAACGAGCGCGCCGAGAGCGTCTTGCCGGTGCCGGGCACGTCCTCCAAGAGGACGTGGCCGCGGGCGAGGATGCCGAGCGTGACGCGGTCGAGGAACTCGCGGTCGGCCACGACGGCGCCGCCGACCTCGTCGACGACGCGGGCGCAGGCGTCGGCCGCTTCGGGGACGTCCATACCGACCGCACGGGGGCCGGGCCGAAAAGCGTTGCCGGAAACCCGGGACCGCGAGGCGGGCGGCCGACGGATCCGGTCGCGTCGCGGACGCGATCGAAACGCATAACAGCGGAACCGGTCAACATCGAAGCGAGCCGAGGTAGCCTAGCCTGGCCAAGGCGGTAGATTCGAAATCTACTGTCCATTCGGACACCGGAGTTCAAATCTCCGCCTCGGCGCTTCTCTCAGTCCCGTTCGGCGAGCGGCGGCGCGACCGCGTCCGTCCGATCGGCCCCTACGCGATCAGGGTCGCCGCGAGGAACATCCCGGCGGCGGCGGCGGGCGGGATGGTGAGGTTGTCGTCGACGGCGACGCCGCGGACGAGCGGCGGGAGCCCGTCGGCGATCGCGGCGGGGACCGCGCCCGCCAAGGCGACGATCACGCCGGGGTCGGGACCGAACTCGGGGATCGCGTACGGGACCGCGATCCCGAAGCAGACGAACACCATCGCGGCCACCACCGAGAGCCGCTTCGGCTCCGTCGCCGCGTTCTCCCCGAGGCCGCCGCTTATCGGGTCGCCGACGGAGAGCATCCACATCGCGGGCACGGCGAACACCGGCGCGAAGACGAGCGCGGTGGCGGCCATCCCCACCTGATACAGCGCGTAGCCCGCGATCCCGTCGGCCTCGTACTCGCGGACGAGGGCGTCGTACAGCGGGTCGAGCGGACCGACCGACCCGGAGAGGCGCAGCGCCTCGAGGACGGCCGCGACCGCGACGCTGCCCACCAGCAGCCGTCCCGTCGTCTCCCAGGAGATCCACCCGAGCAGGTACGGGACCGGGTAGAGGGTGCCGCTCGCGTGGACCAGCCGCCGCTCGAACTCCACGCGCTCGCGCCACGCCGCGGCCGGGAGCGTCACGCCCTCAGTTCCCCGCGGTCTCGACGTCGGTGTCGACCGCGTCGTACCGGTCGGCGACGGACGCGAACGGCTCGCCCTCGCGCAGCGCGGTCAGCTCGTCGGCCAAGTCCGCGACCGGGATCCGGACCTGCGCCGCGGAGTCGCGCTCGCGAAGGGTGACCGTGTCGGGACCGTCGCCCTCGATGCCGTCGCGGTCGATCGTGACGCAGAACGGGGTGCCGACCTCGTCCTGCCGGCGGTATCGGCGGCCGATCGAGCCGGAGTCGTCGTACGCGACCGCGAGGCCCGCCGCGCGCAGGTCGGCCGCGACCTCGTCGGCGAGCGCGGTGAGGCGGTCGTCGTTCGTCACCAGCGGGAAGACGGCGGCGTCCTGCGGCGCGACCTCGGGCTCCAGGGAGAGGTAGGTGCGCGCCTCGCCGTCGACCTCGTCCTCGTTGTACGCGTGCGCCAGCAGCGTCTGGACGGTCCGGCCGACGCCGAAGGAGGGCTCGACGACGTGGGGCGTGATGTGCTCGCCGCTCTCGGTCACCTCCTCGACCGAGAAGTTCGCGACGTCGGCGTCGACCTCGCGGGTCGCCGCGTCGTCGCCCTCGCCCACCGTCACCGCGACCGTCTCGCCGTCGAAGGCGTCCGGGTCGCGCTCGGCGAGCGTCTCGAGCGCCTCCGCGACCGCGGCCGCGTCGCCGCCGAACTCGGGCCCGAGGACGGACATGTCGGGATCGACGGTCGCGCGCTCGACCGTCTTCGGCTCGTCGTAACGCTTGAACACGGTGAAGGAGTCGTCGCCGTGCTCGTCGTGCTTCGAGAGGTCGTAGTCGCCGCGGTACGCGAAGCCGGCGATCTCGATCCAGTCGCCGTCGACCTCGCTCTCCGCGTCCCAGCAGTCGGCCGCGTAGTGGGCGCGCTCGCCGGCGAGGTGCTGGCGGAACCGGAACCGGTCGAGGTCGACGCCGACGCGCTCGTACCACTCCTGGGCGACGCCGAGGTAGTAGCCGACCCACGGGGAGCCGATGACCCCCGACTCGACCGCCTCGCCGACCGTCGTCTCGAGGTAGTCGCCGTCGTCGGCCTCCTGCTCGGTCGCGGGGTACAGCCGGACCTCGACGTCGCGCACGCGGTCGAGGGGCGGCTCGTCCGCCTCGGGGTCGATGAACTGCTCCAGCTCGGCCTGCGTGAACTCGCGGAGGCGGAGCAGCCCGCCGCGCGGCGAGATCTCGTTGCGGTAGGCGGGGCCGATCTGGGTGATCCCGAACGGGAGGTTCCCGCGGGCGTACTCCTTCAGCCGCGGGAACTCGACGAAGATGCCCTGGGCGGTCTCCGGGCGGAGGTAGCCGGGCTGGGCGTCGCCGGGCCCGATGTCGGTCGCGAACATGAGGTTGAACGCCTCGACCGGCTCGCCGGCGAGCGGCGTGCCGCAGGCCGGGCAGGCGATCTCGTTGTCCGCGATCAGCTCCGCGACCTCCTCGCCGGGGAGCGCCTCGGCGTCCTCGACCTCGGTGGCGTCCTCGACGAGGTGGTCGGCGCGGTGGGACTCGCCGCACTCGGGGCACTCGACGAGCATGTCGTCGAACCCCTCCAAGTGACCGGAGGCCTCGAAGACGGGCTCGGGCATCACCGTCGGCGCCTCGATCTCGCGGTTCCCCTCGCGGATGGTGAACCGGTCGCGCCACGCGTCCTCGACGTTCCGCTTGAGGGCGGCGCCCTGGGGCCCGAACGTGTAGAAGCCGGCGGTGCCGCCGTACGCGCCGTTCGAGCCGAAGAAGAACCCGCGGCGCTTCGCGAGTTCGGCGAGCGCGTCCGCGGCCATCTACAGCCCCTCCAGCAGGTCCACGTCGCGGACGATCCCGTCGAGGTCCGTGCCCGACACGAGCGGGACCTGCTCGATGTCGTTGCTGATGAGCTCCTGGGCGACCTCCCGCGCCGTCCGCGTGGCGTTGACCGTGATCAGGTCTTCGGTCATGAAGTGACGGACCGCCTCCGCGGGGATCTCGACGTTCCGGGTCGGGAGGTAGCGCGCGCCGGTCGCCTTGATCCCCTCCCAGGACCACTCGGAGTCCTCCTCGGCGATCGAGTCGCCGGTGCTCGCCTCGCCCTCGACGACGCGGGCGACCGCGAGGATGTCGACCTCGGTGAGCATCCCCGCGACCGCGGCGTCGTCGTCGAGGACGACCGCGTACGGGACGCCGGAGAGCCCGATCTCGCGCTCGGCGACCGGCAGCGGCGTCGCGGTGTGGGTGGCGTTGACCGAGCGGGTCGCGAGCTCGCCCACCTCGGTCTCGCCGTCGACCTCGCCGCGGGCGATCGCCCGCACCACGTCGGTGACGGTGAGGATGCCGACGAGCTCGTCGCCGTCGACCACGGGGAGGCGCCGCGACCCCTCAGCGACCATCGTTCGGGCGGCGTCGACGATGTCGTCGTCGGCCCCGACGGTCGGCACCTCGCGCATCAGGAGCGCCAGCTGGTCCTCGTCCGGCTGGTCGATCAGGTCGTCGCGCGTGACGAGCCCCCGGTACACCTCGTCGCCGTCGACGTCCTTCACGACCGGCACCGACGAGAACCCGTGGTCCTGGATGTACTCCAACACGTCATTCCGGCTCCCGGGGATCTCGACGACGACGAGCTCCGACCGGGGCGTCATGGCGTCTGCGACGTTCATGCCCGCCTTTCAGCGCGACACCTCTTGTATACTGCGAAGGTGTGCGGAGCCGAATCACCGAGGGGACGGGGGGACGTCGGTGTGCGGTTCGGGCCCCATGAGCCGATGAGAAACCCGACACGTTTCGCCGTATCGTCGGCCGATCGGCGGTTTTTCGACAGATACGTCGGCGGGCAGTCCCGGACATCTCCGATTCGACGGCCGATCTCGTCCGGGTTCGCAACTCTTATAAATACTGTGAACAATTCACAACCATGTCACGGAGTTCCACTCCTTGGGACGAGCCGGACCCCGACCGCCGCCGTACGGCGCTGCCGACGGAGCCGAGGCTCGACGCCGCCGCGCCGGACGTGATGGCGTCGATCGACTCCTCGTCGTCGCGACCGGAGTTCGTCATCGCGGACGTCTCGCGGGAGGACGCGTGGGTGTCGGTCGACGAGGCCGACGCGACCGTCCTCGAGGAGTGGTGTTGAGCGCGTAGCCGCCGCCCCGTTTTCCCTCGCCGTCGCCCCGTTTTCCCTCGCCGTCGCCCCGTTTTCCCTCGCCGCCGTCGCGTATGGCACCGGCGGCGGCGCCCCGATCACCGGAGTCCGCGAGACGCTTCCCAGCCGCGGATCAGCGAACCGACCGTCCGACAGGTCGGCGCCGGCACGCCGTGCCGGTCCGCCCGGTCGACGACCGCGCCGTAGACGGCGTCGACTTCGGTTCGTCGCCCGTTCTCGACGTCCTCGCGCATCGACGACCGGTTGGCGGCGGTGTCGCCGGCGACGCGCTCGACGGCCGTGACCGCCCGCTCGTCCGGGAGGTCGACCCCGACCGCCCGGGCGACGCGGGCCGTCTCGCGGGCGGCCTCGCGAGCGACCCCGCCGGCGGGCCCGTCGAGCGTCGGTCCGTTCTCGGTCCGCGCGAGCGCCGAGGGGCCGTTGATCCCGGCGTTGACCGCGAGCTTCTCGAAGCGTCGCACGGGCATGTCGTCGGCGACGGTCACCTCGACGCCGGCCGCCTCGAAGGCCGCTCCGACCCGCGCGGCGGCCGGACTCGCGCCGCCGGAGAGCGCGCCGACCACCACCGCTCCGATGCCGGTACAGGTGACGCGGCCCGGCTCGACGAACCGGGCGCCGTAGCTCGCGGTGCCGGCGAGGACCGTCGCGTCGAGCGCGGCGACCAGCCGCTCCTCGGTGAGCCCGTTCTGGAGCGAGCAGACCGCCTCGTACTCGCCGGTCGCGAGCGCGCGGGCCGCCGCGTCGGTGTCGTACGCCTTGGTCGTGACTAATGCGAGGTCGGCGGCGCGGTGCCGCCCGTCGGTGAGCGCTCGGGGCGTGACGCGGGCGTCGACCTCGCCGTCGATCCGGAGCCCGTCCTCCCGAATCCGCCGCATGTGCGGGTCGCGCCCGACGAGCGTCACGTCGTGTTCGCGCGCCAGCAGCCCGCCCACGAGGCTCCCGAGCGCGCCCGCGCCGTAGACGAGCACCTTCATGCGAGGACGGACGAGCGCCGACTGAAAAGGGATAACGGTGGGGTAACCCGCCGCCTCGGGGCCGCCGACTCCGACCAGACTCAACCCTTCAGTCCGCTCCCGGTCAGCGGCACCACCACGTCTTCGTCGGGACCGATCTCGCCGCGCCCACGGAGCGTCCGCAGCGCCGCGGGCGCGACCGCGCAGGTCGGTTCCGTGTAGAAGCCGGCGGCGTGGAGCCGGTCGAGTTCGCGCGTCGCGGCCGCCTCGGTGACGGCGAGCGCGTCACCGCCGGTCGCGGCGATCGCCGCGCGGATCTCGCGGTCGCGGACCGGCTCCGCGATCTGGATCCCGTCCGCCGCGTCGTTGACCGCGTCGTCCGGATCGGCGGCGTCGGGGCCGTGAAGCGCGCGGACGATCGGCGCGACCCCGGCCGCCTGCGCGCCGTAGAGCCGGGGAACCGCGTCGATCCAGCCGGCGCGTTCGAGCCGGCGGAACCCGCGGTAGGCGCCGAGGAACAGCGTGCCGTGGCCGAGCGGCGTCACGACCGCGTCGGGGGCGTCCCAGCCGCGCTGGGACGCGATCTCGTACGCGACCGTGGCGGTGCCCTCGAGGAACGCCGGGTTCCAGGCGTGGCTGGCGTACCAGGCGGGGTCGTCGCCCGCGGGGTCGTCCGCGTCCTCACCCACGGCGTCGTCCGCGTCACCGAGCGCCGCCACGCACGCGTCCGTCACGTCTCCCCGGCTCCCCTCGATCCGGACCGGGTCGGCGCCGGCGCGTCGGATCGCCCGGAGCTTCGATTCCTTCGCGTCGGCCGGGACGTAGATCTCGGCGTCGATGCCGGCGCGGGCGGCGTAGGTCGCGACCGCGGCGCCCGCGTTGCCCGAGGAGTCCTCGACGACGCGCTCGACGCCCAGCTCGCGGGCCCGGGTCAGCGTCGTCGTCGCCCCGCGGTCCTTGAACGAGCCGGTCGGGAACACGTACTCCAGCTTGAACGACGCGTTCCACGGAGGGAATTCGGCGTCTCCGGCGGCCCCGTCCTCGCTCCGGTCGGCGTCGACGAGCGGCGTCATCCCCTCGCCGAGCGTCACCCGATCGACGGGGTCGTCCCCGACGGCGAGCAGGTCGTCGAACGCCCAGAGCCCGTCGCGCGCGTCGAACGACTCGGGGTCGGGCGCCTCGCCCGCGGGCGTCGGCGGGCCGGCGAACTCGAGGGGCGAACCGCACCGACAGCGCCAGCGGTCGCGGTACGTCTCGCCGCACTCGGGGCAACGGAGCCGGTCGGGTTCGGACGTCCTCGACGCCGGAGTTTCGGAGTCGCGGGCGTCGGTAGGGGACCCCATCAGTATCGGTCGACGTTGGTTCCGATCGAGCAGACGTACTCGCCCGCGGCCACCTGTGGGAGCCGACGGGTCCGCCAGAAGATGCCGTCGGTGTCGGCGGTCACGCGGCCCTCTAAGGCGCCGAAGGTGTCCGTCACCTCGAAGAGGACGTCGCCTTCGGAGACGCGCTCGCCGAGCTCGCGCTCGAAGCGGACCAACCCCCCGGCGGGCGAGCCGTACTGGTCGAAGCCGCGGGCGCGCGTCTGGGATTCGAGAGAGGCGTCGCCGTCGAGGAACCCGTAGTGGCGGAGGACGTTGAACACGCCCTCGACGCCGTACCGGATCGACTCCTCGTCCCAGCCCACGCAGCCGCCGAGTTCTGGGTCGACCGTGGGGATACCGTGTTCCGGGCCGGCCCGTGCGAGCTGGCCGTCCGGGCCCTTGATGTCGAGCACGTGCCCGCAGCCGAACGCCTTCGCGAGCTCTAAGCAGTCGCCGTGGAGCCGGTGGCGGACGCCGCAACGCACGCGGGTCTCGTTTATCATCCGGCTCGTCGACCCCTGGTGGAGGTCAAGGATGTAGTCGGCGCGCGTGGCGGCCTGGAACGTCTCGTGGGCGATCCGTTCGCTGGTCGTCCCGTCGGCGTCGCCCGGGTAGCCGCGGTTCATCTTCCGGTCGTCGACCGGGTTCCGGTGTTCGGCGGCCTGGAACGCGAAGTGGTTCACGATGCCGACGACGAGGACGGAGCCCGACAGCTCGGCCGGGTCGATCCGGGGGACGACGCGGTTGACGACGCCTAACCCGTTCAGTTCGTCGCCGTCGCTCACCGCCTGGACGTACAGCGTCGGCCCGTCGGCCGCGCCGTTGATCGCGGCGACCGGCAGCCGGACGGGGCTCCCGTCCCGCATCTCTCCCACCTCGAGACGGCCCGTGTCCGTCTCCCCCGGAGAGGCGCGGGCCGTTCCCAGCGTTATCATTACGCGGAGGTGGGGCGGCCGGGACTTTATCCGTTCGGTCCGCGGCGATCCGACCGACGCAACCTTTATCGCCGCTATCGCACAACCCAGTGGCACGCACTACCGCGGCGCCGGTCTCCCGTACCCGACGACGACCGTCGCGGCGAGTTCCCATGAGCATCGACATCGACCCGCTGCGCGAGGCCGACGGGATCACCGTCACGGACCACATCGAGAACACCCAGTTCGAGGTGTACACCGACCGGCCGGTCGACCCCCGTCCGCGCCCCGCGTCGGACCACTACTTCCCGGTCGACACCAGCGTCGCCGTCGAGACCGGCTCAGTCGAGATCCCGCGCGTCGCGGTCGTCGAGACGCGCGATGGTGAGGGTTCGTTACTGTCGCGCGGCGACTGCTACGAAATGCCCGATAGCACGTACCACGTCGGGATCGACCCCGCGCCGACGAAACTGTACCTCACCTTCGACGCCGGGTTCTCCGTCTCGACGACCGACCGGACCACCCGGATCGACCTCGACGCGCCGGCCACCGTCGGGCTCGGCTTCCGGTCGCTCCACCAGACGCCGGCGGGGACGATCACCACGCCGACCGATCCGGAGTCGCTGATGGACGCCGTCTCGCTGCTCGGGTCGGCGCTCCAGACGACCAGTCCCGAGCGGTCGTTCCCGACCCTGCGGGGCCATCCTCCCCTCATCGAGCCCGGCGAGGAGTTCCGCGTCCCCGAGCGGGTCGAGCCGGTCGAGAGCGGCGTGCGGATCGTCGTCCCGCCCGAGTACCGCTACCTCTACCCCGTCGTCTCGCTGGCGTACTACTTCGCCGCCGACGTCGTCCCCGGCGACGCCCCGCGGATCGAGGGCGACGGGTGGACGTACCCGCTCGAACCGGAATTCGAGGCGCGGGCCGCCGAGGTGCTCAGGCAGTCGTTCCACATGGACTGTCTCGCCCGCACGGAGGGGTTCTACCCGGTCGACCTCCACGAGCGCGAGACGACGGGCCTCGACCTCGACTGGGGGCGGCTGTACGACCTCCCGCTCGCCGAGCGGCTCGGCGAGTACCTCGACGTTCCGTTCGAGGCGGTCGAGCCCGAACTGCCGCAGTGGACGCTGACGACGGACGTGCGTCCCGACCCAGGGAACGTGGAGATGCTCCCGTTCGTCGCCGGCGAGCTGTCGATCGTCCGCTCGCCGGAGACCGTCACGCCGGCGGACGACGACGGGGGCGTCGGCGTCGGCTTCTTCGGCGGCGCGGGCCGAAACTCGGCGGCGACCACGAGGCGGGAAGTCCCGGGCGGCGGCGTCGACCTCGACAGCCGTGGGAGCCCCGCCGGCGGCGAGTTCGTGCGCGGCGCCGCGAGCGCGGGGGTCACCCGCGGGGCGGACGCCTCCACGGAACGCGGGGCCGTCCCGGCGCAGACCGAGTTCGTCCGACCGGAGCCGGTCGATACCGTCGAGCACGCGTGGGTCGGTGACGGCGTCCCGCTCGACGCCAACAAGGCGACGCTCGACGCGTACCACCGCCGGCTCGAAGTCGGGCAAGTCGAGCAGTCGCGGATCTCCGTCCTCGTCGTCTGTAACGACGATCAGATGCGCGAGGAAGGGAACGTCGCCGACCTGTACGGGCTCCGCGACATGGTCCAGTTCGACATCGAGGTGCGCCACGACCGCACCCGCGAGGAGATGCGCGAGACCCTCGAGTCCGACATCGACTTCCTCCACTACATCGGCCACGTCGACGACCGCGGGATGCAGTGCGCGGACGGCTACCTCGATCTGACCGACGAGGACCTCGAAATCGGCGTCAGCGCCTTCCTGCTCAACGCCTGCCAGTCCTACCAGCAGGGCGAGGCCCTGATCCACCGCGGCTCGCGCGGCGGCATCGTCACGCTCTCAGACGTGGCGAACTCGCCCGCGACGAAGCTGGGCCGGATCATCGCCCGACTGATGAACAGCGGGTTCAACCTCCGGACCGCGCTACACGTGGCCAAGCGGGAGTTGATTACGGGTCACCAGTACATCGTCGTGGGCGACGGGGGGACGACGATCTGTCAGAGTCGGAGCGGTGGAATATTTGCTGTAGATGTGAAAACAGACAAATCAAAGAACTATGATATATCCGCTAAAATGTATCCAAATGGACCGTACACTAATGGGTCACTAGTTGGACTTAATTTAGATTCAGATACTATGAATTATTACGTCCCAGAAGAAATATACATTTCTGATGTAGGAAGAAAGGAACTCACGTCTTTCTTAGAATTAGAGTTATTGCCAGTTTTTGTAGATGGGGCTCTTGCGTGGAGCGACCAGCTTGCTGAAGATCAGGGACCAGGATTGTAGACAGCCGCATTCGCCGCCGCGGGCGCCGCCTGCGTCAGCAGCAGCAGCGCGGTGAACAGGACGCCGGCCATCTTCGGGTGCTCTGCAACGTAATCTGCCACACTTTCGTGCATATTCGAAAAGTATCAGGATAAATAAATATTAAGATTGTTCTGCGGTTGAATTATAGAGATATTTGAAACATATTATATTTGTATTAAATTGGTAGGAATCGTTGGACGCCGAGAAACGGCCGATTCTACGGAGGCCATGGACGACTGAGAACCGGCGCTCTCGCGGGATCCACCGAGGACCGCGTTTTTTCACCGGCGAGCGCGCAGGTCAAGCCGCAATGACCGACATCGAGGCCGCGATCCGGGAGGCGTTCGAGCACACCGAGTACGACCTCGGCGACGTCGCGGTCAACCGGCGACAGGTCCGCGTGCCGGTGATCCAGGAGGGGGCCGACCCCGACGCGCTGCGGGCGGTGATCGAGGAGGCACTCGGCGCGGACGGGCTCGCGGCCGTGACGGTGACCACGGAGCGGATCGCCGGCGAGGACACCGTCGGCACCGTCGTGTCGTTCCGGTACCGGGACTGACGCGACCGGCGAGCGCGGAGGGGCCCGAGCGCGGCGCCCGCGACCGCGACGCGGTACGGTTAACAGGGCGGTACCCGTACACACGGATCGTACGATGACGGCCGAGGACGGACACGACGGCGCACAGTACCTCGCCGGCTCGCCCGTTCGGGTCGCGATACTGCGGGCGCTACGCGACGATCCGCGGCGCCCCGCGGAGTTGACCGACGCGGTCGACGCCACCCGAACGACGGTCCAGCGGATCCTCGCGGGGTTCCGCGAGCGCGACTGGGTGGTGAAACGCGACGCCGCCTATCGGGTGACGCCGACCGGTGAGCGCGTCCACGACGCGTACGAGACGCTCCTGAGGGAGGTCGAACGCGCCGACCGCTACGGCCGGTTCGCGGCGACCGTCGAACGCGTCGGGGTCGACTTCCCCGGAGACGGGATCCCCGACAGCGAGCTCACGGTCGCGTCCGATCAGAACCCCCTGGCGGCCGTCGATCGGCTCACGGAGCTCCTCCGCGAGAGCAGCGGCGCCGAGATCCGGGCCGTCTCTCCCGTCGTCCTCCAGCAGTTCAACGAGGCGGCGGCCGCGGCGTTGGACGGCGGCGCGAGCGTGGAGCTGATCATCGACCGCGACGTGGCCGACGCGTCGGTCGCGGAGTTCGAGCCGGCGACCGACCGAGCGCTCGACGACGACGACGCCGAGGTGTACGTGAGCGCAGAGCCGATAGAGTACGGACTGTTCCGGTGTGACGACATCGCCTGCGTGACCGCGTACGACGAGCGGAACAACCCGCGGTGCGTGCTCGAATCGACCGACGAGGCGGTCGTCGACTGGGTCGACGAGGCGTTCGAGACGCTTCAAGCGGACGCGGCGCGGCTCTCATCGGTCGTCGAACGAGTCTGAACGGGCGTCAGCGACCCCTACGCGTCGTCGCTCGCGGCGGTGTCGTCGGGAGCCGCGCCGTCCGGCGTGTCGTCGTCCGGATCGAAGTTCGCGGGAACGACCGTCGGGTGATCGATGCCGACGGCGGGCGTGGTGGCGCTCATGATTCCGCTAGACGATACGCGACTCGCGCCCTAAAAATTACCCATAGGCATAACGCATCCGATCGCGGGCGCCGGATGTGCCCAGGTTATATCGTCGCTACGCGATCTGCTCGTCGTACAGCTCCTGCGCGTGTTCGATGGCCGCTTTCGCGGCCGCCTTGTCCTCCCAGCCGAGCGTTTCGACCTCCTTGCCGGCCTCGAGGTTCTTGTACGTCGAGAAGAACTCGTCTATCTCGTCGCGGATCTGTCGGGGGATGTCCTCGAGGTCCTCGATGTGATCGAACCGGGGGTCCTCGGTCGGCACCGCGATCACCTTGTCGTCCTGCTCGCCGTCGTCGTCCATCTTCATCAGCGCGACGGGGCGGGCCTCGACGACGCAGCCGGGGAACGTCTGGTCCTCGACGAGCACCATCACGTCGAAGGGGTCCTCGTCGTCGTAGTACGACTGCGGGATGAAGCCGTAGTCGTACGGGTAGTGGACGTTCGAGTGAAGCACGCGGTCGAGCACGACGCCGGGGACGTCCTTGTCGTACTCGTACTTGTTCCGCTCGCCTTTGAGACACTCGACGACGGCGTAGATCTCGTCCGGCGCGTTCGGTCCCGTCTCGAGATCCTCCCAGAGGTTGACCATGTGCCCGTTGATGGGTCGAAGTCGGGCAAAGTCCTTTCGGGATCGCCTGAGCCGATGCGCTGGCGGCGGAACGGGGACGCGGCACCGCGTCACCGGCCCGAGCCCGCCAACCGCCGATCCGCGGGTTTCGATCGCGAACCGAAGCGACGGTACGACCGAGAGATCGTCGACCGGCTCGGCGCAAACGGAATCGATCAGTCGAACGCGCTCCGCGGCCGGATCGCACGGGTGTCCGCCGAGAGACCGTCGATACCGAGAGATCCGGACGAACGTTCGGAGTTACGCATCGCAGCGATCGTGAACGTTGAGAAAGACTATAAGTTCGGGTCCCCTTCCCTCAGGCATGTCAGAGGCACAAACAGTCACTGATGAATCGAGGGCGGCAAGCGATCTCACGGCGTTCCAGCAGAACATCCTCACCATCCTGGCCGAGGAGCCGATGTACGGTCTCGCCATCAAGCGCGAGCTGGAGGAGTACTACGGCTCCGAGGTGAACCACGGGCGCCTCTACCCGAACCTCGACGACCTCGTCGACTACGGGTTCGTCGGGAAGAGCGAGCTCGACAAGCGGACGAACCAGTACGAGCTCACCGAGGCCGGCCACGACATCGTCCTCGGCCAGATCGAGTGGGTCCTCGGGCGCTTCGTCACCGACGAGGCGCGCGCGGACGAGGTCCGTGCGCTGCTCGAGTAAGGGCGACAGCGCGCGGTCCCGCGCGGTCGACGGCATCGAATCCGATCGAAAATTCCTGGCACACGGCGCGGCGAAAGCCGCGTTCTCTTTTCGATGAGCCGCCGCTACGCCGGATCGTCGGCGGAACCGTCGACGTCGGCGGAGTCATCGGCAGGGTCGTCGATGTCGCCGGCGACCGACTCGATCACGGACAGCGACTCGTCGACGGCGTCGAGCTGCTCGTCGGTCGGCCACCCGTTCCGGACCAGGTACTCCTCGCGGAACTCGGCGCGCATCGCCGGCGTGGCGTCGTCGACCGGGCGGACGTAGTGGTTGCTCATGAACGCCGCGAACGTCTCCGCGGTCCGGGCGTGAACGTCCGGCTCCCGATCGGCGACCGCCTCGGCGACCGCTTCGTTGTACGCGGCCACCTGGCGGTAGCGGTCGGCGTCGCCGGGACCGGACAGCGACACCTCGACCGCGCGGTCGGTGTCCTCGACGCGGTCGAGCCGGACCGTTCCGTCCTCCATCCACTCGTCGGGGTACAGCACGAGCGCGTCGTCCTCGTCGCGGACGCGCGCGGTGTAGCCGTACTCGGCGGCCAGCGCGTCGCGCCGCTCCCGGTACTGGCCGGCCGCCTCTTCGATCTCCGGCGTCGGCTCCGCGGACTCGGCCTCGCGGGCGAGTCGCGTGAGCCGCTCCGCCTCGTCGACCGCCGCGACCGGCACGTCCGGGACGCGCTCGTCGTCGGGGTGGGGATCGGCGTCGTCCTCGTCGGCGGGGCCGTCCGCCTCCGCGTCGGCTTCCTCCGCCGCCATCATCTCGCGCGCCCGTTCCTTCGCCCACTCCGGCGGATCGTCGTCAGTTCGCGTCATCGAGTGCCTCGTTCGCCAGATCGTCTGCGCGTTCGTTTATCTCCCGCGGTACGTGCGCGATCGACCAGCGGTCGAACCGTTCCAACAGCTCCCGGGCGCGGACTCGTCGCTCGCGGAGTTCCGGGTCGTTGGCGTCCCACTCGCCGCGGATCTGCTTGACGATCAGTTGGGAGTCCCCCCGCACGTCGATCGCGTCGAAGCCGTACTCGTCGGCCCCCTCCAGCGCGCGGATCAGCGCCGCGTACTCGGCCTGGTTGTTCGTCGCGCGGCCGATGCGCTCGCCGCCCTCGGCGACGACGCCATCGGACGCGACCAGACACCACCCGACCGCGGCCGGCCCCGGGTTCCCGCGGGAGGCGCCGTCGAAGTAGACGTGCGCGCGGCCGCCGCCGTCGCGGAGCAGAGCGGTCAGTCGGGTGGGGTCGCTCCCCTGGACCACGACCTTGTCGTCGTACGCGACCGCGACGGCCCCGTCGCGCTCGGCGCGCCACCGCTCGTGGGGCGTGTTCCCCTCGTCGATCCGGACGCCCTCGCCCGCGAGTCGCTCGCGCGCGGCGGCTGGGTCGCAGTCGATCGTCGGCATTCGTTCGAACTCCGTGCCCGCCGGACAAAGGGCTGTCCGTCCGCCGTCGAGTTGAGCGGCGGGACCGAGCGTGATATCGAACCACACACTAACGAACTTTTAAGTTAAACCATTTCGATAGCATATAAATGCGATGACACGGCCCACCCGGCAACGGGATCACGACCGGCAGCGCGTGGGGGACGAAGACGCCGAGGAAGACGAGGTCGACGTCGCGGAGATCGAGGACGTCGACGAACTGGACCCCGAGGACTTCGATCCGGAGGATCTCACCCGGACGGCCGACGGGGAGCTGATACACGAGGAGACGGGGATGATCATCGAAGACGAGCAGATCGATCCCGGCCCGGAGTGGCGCGCGTTCAACCACTCGGAGCGGCAGGAGAAGTCGCGCGTCGGCGCCCCGACGACGAAAACGATGCACGACAAGGGGCTGACGACGACCATCGACTGGAAGGACAAGGACGCGTACGGTCGCTCCATCTCGTCGAAGAAGCGGTCGCAGATGCACCGGCTGCGGAAGTGGCAGGAGCGCATTCGAACGAAGGACGCCGGCGAGCGCAACCTCCAGTTCGCGCTCTCGGAGATCGACCGGATGGCGAGCGCGCTCGGCGTCCCGCGGTCGGTTCGCGAAGTGGCCTCCGTCATCTATCGACGCGCGCTCAACGAGGACCTGATCCGCGGCCGCTCCATCGAGGGCGTCTCCACCGCCGCGCTGTACGCCGCCTGCCGCAAGGAGGGGATCCCCCGGAGCTTAGAGGAGATCTCCGAGGTCTCGCGCGTCGACCGCAAGGAGATCGGCCGGACGTACCGCTACATCTCTCAGGAGCTCGGCCTCGAGATGCGCCCGGTCGACCCGAAAAAGTACGTGCCGCGGTTCTCCTCCGAGCTGGAGCTCTCCGAGGAGGTCCAGTCGAAGGCCAACGAGATAATCGAGACGACCGCCGAGCAGGGGCTGCTCTCCGGGAAGTCGCCGACCGGCTACGCCGCCGCCGCCATCTACGCGGCCTCGCTGCTCTGTAACGAGAAGAAGACTCAGCGCGAGGTGGCGGACGTCGCGCAGGTCACCGAGGTCACCATCCGCAACCGGTACCAGGAGCAGATCGAGGCGATGGGGATCCACAGCTAACGGGCCGGGGCCGACGGGAGGCGTACGGTTTTTTCGCTCGGTCACGGATCACGACACATGCTCGTCTGCGGAACCCACAACGGGCTGTATCGGCTCGACGGGCCGCACGGCGACCCGGTGCGGGTCGCCGCGTGCGGGCGCGTTCGCGAGGTCGTCCGGAGCGGCGACGCCCGGATCGCCGCGACCGCCGAGGGGCTGTACCGCTCGACCGACGGGACCGAGTGGCACCGGCTCGACGGCCCGGACGGCCCGGTCTCCGTGCTCGCCGGCCCCGAGACCGTGCTGGTCGGGACGGGCTCGATCGACGTGCTCCGGGCGCGGCCGGCGGCCGACGGCGACGGGTGGCGCTTCGACCCGGTCGGCGACCTCGACGCGCATCCGCACGGCGAGCGGTGGCGGGACCGCGCGCCCGGGGCGTCGCCGAGCGTCAGGACGCTGGCGGTCCACCCGGAGAACGGCGTGCTCGCGGGACTCGAACCCGGCGGCGTCTACGCGTTCGACGGCGACTTCTGGCGGCGGTACGGGCGGGGCGTCCACGACGACGTCCACGACCTGCGCGTACTCGACGGCGGCGCCGTCGTCGCCGCCACCGGGAACGGGCTCTACCGGACGGACGACGGCGACCGGTGGTACCGGCTCGACACCGACTTCCGCGACTTCTGGGCGAACTACTTCCGCGAGGCGGTCGTCCGCGACGGCCGACTCTACGCGGGGGCGAACCGCTGGGGGCCGGAGGCGCCCTCGGGCGTGACGCTGTCCGGGCCCGTCGACGGCGACGGGTTCGACGCCGACCCCGTGCCCGCCGCCGAGCCGGCGTTCGTCGCCTCGTGGGCGGTCGCCGACGGGACGCTCGTCGGCGGGACGCTGCGCGTCGACGAGGACGGGTTCGCGGGCGGGGAGCCGACGCCGCTGGTCGTCCGCGAGGACGGCGCGTGGCGCACGGGCGCGACGCTACCGGCCGGCGTGACGTCACTCGCGACCTGAGCGGCGGGCGACGCGCCGCGGGTCGGGACGAAGCCCCGCCCGCCGCCGACACCGTCAAGTCGCGCTCGGCCCTACACGAAACGAATGCGGCTCGACGAGTTCATCGAGTTCGAGGCGAACGAGCGCGCCGAGCGGCGGCGCCTCGCCGCGGAGAAGGATTACGGGATCGTGGACCACCTCGACTCCTTCGAGCGCCGCTTCGACGAGCACGTCTCCGACGACGCCGTCGTCGGCAGCGTCTCGCCCTCTATCTTCGTCGGCCGCGCGGACTACCCGAACGTCTCGACCGGGCTCCTCTCGCCGGTCGGCCGCGAGGAGCGCGCCGCGGCGTTCGAGACCTCCGCGGCGTGGTACGACGAGGGCGTCTCCATCTCGGACGTGTTCGACCGGCGGACGAGCCTGCTCAACTCGACCCGCGGGGTCGACGTGGCGGACGCGGGCGCGACCGGCGGAGTGAAGTCGGTCGGCGGCGCGAGCGGCCCGGCCGAGAGCGTTCACGACGCGTGGGACGGCTGGCTCGGCGTTCAACGCGAGGTCGCGATCGCGGACCGCCCGGTCGACGTGGAGATCGGTCTCGACGGCCGGCCGGACCTCGACTTCGAGGTCGGGACCGAGGACATCAAGACGCCGACCGGCCCGCGCGCTGCGGCGCGGACCGCCGACCTCGGCGAGAACCCCCACGTCCCCCGACCGGTACAGAAGACGCTCGAGGACGACGACTGGCGCGCCGAGGGGGCGATGACGTACCTCTACCGCCGCGGGTTCGACGTGTACGAGATCAACACGATCCTCTCGGCGGGCGCGCTCGGCCGCGGCGAGAACCGCCGGCTCGTCCCGACGCGCTGGTCGATCACGGCCGTCGACGACACGGTCGGCCAGTTCCTCCGCGGGTCGATCCGCGACGACCCGACCGTCGACCGGATCGAGGTCCACCGCAACGAGTACCTCGGCAACGCGTTCTGGGTGATCCTGGTCCCGGGCCGGTGGGAGTACGAGCTCGTCGAGATGAAGTCGCCGGGGTCGATCTGGAACCCCGACCCCGAGGCCGGCGTCTACCTCGCGGCCGCGAGCGAGGGCCGCGAGGGGCGGACCGGCTACGTCGAGGAGACGGCGGGCGCCTACTACGCGGCTCGGCTGGGCGTCTTGGAACACCTCGACGACCGCGGGCGGCAGGCGAAGGCGCTCGTCTTGCGCCACGTCTCCGACGACTACTGGGGGCCGGTCGGCGTCTGGCAGGTGCGCGAGGCGGTCCGGAACGCGTTCGAGGGCGAGCACGGGGCCGCGGAGACGTTCGGCGAGGCGGTCCGCGGCGTCGCCGACCGCCTCCCCGTCTCGCTCGGGCGCCTCCGCCGGAAGTCGACGATGGCCGCCGGGCTCCAGGCGAACCTCGCGGACTTCGCCGACGCGGACTGAGCCGGCTGGCGGCGACGGTTGTTTATAAGCAACTGTGGGGGCGGTATCGTCTATTTATAAAGAGACGTGCGGTGGCGCGTGCCCGCGAGCGGCCGCCCCCGGCGGCCGTGAGCGGCACCGCGCGAGGGACGCGGCGACCGGAGCGCAGCGGAGGGAGCCGCGAGGCTGGGGAGGCGTGAGGTGCGGTCGCTGTGCGGTGCGGGGCGGGGCTTCGGGGGTGTCAACAGCGTCTATGTAGTCAGCCGCTCACAGATAACAGATACAGACACGGGGGCGCTTCTCACGGTAGTCGTCTCAGTCCTCGGCCCAGTAGTACAGCTCCTCGCGGGGCGCGTCGCAGCTCGGGCAGTTCGCGGGGAGCTGGTCGCCGATCTCGCCCATCTCGCCGCACTCCCAGCAGCGCCACATCACGTAGGCGGTGCCGAACACGTCGCGCGCGTCGGTGAGCGTCAGCGTGTCCGTGCCCGACGGCGACGCGACGTAGAAGCCGTCGTCGTCGACCCCGCGGATCGACCCGAGGCGCTCGCCGTCCTCGTTGTACACCTCCTGCCCGATGCTCACGTTCGCGAAGACGGGTTCTTCGGAAGCCATACGCGGCCGTACGCGCTGATCCCTTATAAGTGTGGGAGCAGATAGCACGCCACGTTCGAGATTTCGACCGCCGCTCGACAGGGAACACCGCCAAAGCCCCAGCCGCGACGACTCGCGGCTGCCCCTTCGAGCCCCGCCCCGCACCGCACAGCGACCGCACCTCACGCCTCCCCAGCCTCGCGGCTCGCTCGGGTCTCCCTCCGGTCGCCCCGTCGCTCGCCGCGTCCCTCGCGCGTGCCGACTCGCGGCCTCCGCTTCGCTCCGGCCGCTCGCAGGTGCGCGCCACCGCCGTTCCTACGGGTACCGAACGAGAATCGCCGTCAGAAGAACCAAGATCCGTCCGTTCAGGCGACCGGGGTGCGCTCGACGACGGTCCCGTCGACGGTCGGGTACTGCTCGACGATCTCGCCCTCGTCGAGGTCGCCGTCCTCGACCATCTCCTCCAAGAGCCACCACGCCACTTCGACGTGGTCCGACTTGACGGTGTAGAACTGCTCGGGGACGCCGAGCGCCTCGAAGCGCTCGGGGGCGGCGAACGCCTTCCCGTAGACGAGCGTGCCGTCGTCGGTCACCTCGTCGAACTCGCGACGGATGTTCTTCGCCATCCGCTTCAGGCGGTTCCGGTGTTGGGCGGCGTCTTTGAACACCGACGTACAGAAGTACACCTTCTCGTGGCTCGCCATCTCCTCTAAGATGGCGTCCTTCGACCCCTCGACCGCGGACATGTGGCCCTCCTGAAGCTCGAAGCCCTTCTCTTGCATCCGGCGGTAGTTCCCGTCGGACATCTCGAACTCGTTGATGTTACAGAACTCCGCGGCGCCCTCGTCGAGGAACTCCAGGAACTCCGGCTCCGCGCGGATGCCGGGGATCTCGAAGGCCGGCGTGAGCCCCTCCTCGCGGGCGATATGGAGTATCTCCTCCCACTCGGTGCCGTGCATGTCGCCCCACAGCTCGAGGGGCGGGTGGAAGCGGATCTCGTCGAGACCCGCCTCCGAGAGGCGGCGCATGTTCTCGCGGCCGCCCGTGATCCCGGTGTAGAGGTGGGTGTGGTGGTCCTCGCCGAACTCGTCTTTCAGCAGTTCGAGGTACCGGGTCGTCTTCGCCATCGCCTCCTGCGGTTCGCCGCCGGTGATCGAGGTGCCGAGCGCGCTCATGCGCTTAGCCTCCTCGATCACGTCTTCGTCCGACTCAACCTTCCGCTCGTTGGCGTACACGTCGGTGACGTTCTTCCGGTTCTCTCCGAGGGGGCAGTAGAAGCAGTCCCGCTGGTCGCAGTAGCCGTAGACGAACAGCACCATCTTCCCGCCCTTGGCGCACTGTTCACAGCCCTTGGAGATCATCTGTCTCTCGTTACCGGCCGCGGCCTGAAAAAGCGTCCGAACCGCGCGTTGCCGGGAGACCCGTTGTCACGGGCGCGAGTAGACCGGACACAAAGTATGTACCCCCGCCGCGGCCAGTGGCGCCCATGGACCGAGACCCGACCGCCGACGACGCCGAGCACAGGGCAGCGAGCGACGCGATCACGCGGCGCCGGGCGCTCGCGGTCGGCGGCGCCGTCGGGCTCGCGAGCCTCGCCGGCTGTACCGCGCTGGACGTGGCCACCGGTGAGGGGCCCGCGGAGTTCGCGGCCGGCACCGCGACGGTCGCCGACGCGACCCTCTCGGAGAGCGGGTACGAACTCAACGAGGTGTCCGACGACGTGATCGCCCGGGAGGTGGAGGTGGCCGGGCGGACCCGCGAGGTGCGCGTGACGAACACCGTCGCCGAGTACGACAAGGCCGTCGAGCTGTTCGGCGAGCGCTACCAGGCCGCCGTGTTCGCCGCGGTGACGACGCCGCAGATCGAGGTGCTCGGTCGGGCGCTCAACCCGATCGCCGAGATGGGTACCCGCGAGCGCGCCGACCTCATCCTGCGCCGGTACGAGGGGGTCGGCGACCTCGAGCGCGGCTCGGAGTACTCGACCGAGGTCCTCGGGTCCGACGCCGCGGTCGTCGTGTACGCGGCCGACGGCGAGATCGCGGGGACCGGCGCGACCACCGAGCTGGAGCTACACATCGGCGAGCCGGTCGGGGTCGACGACGACTTCGTCCTCCCGCTGGCGGCGTATCCGGCCGCGTTCAGCGACGGCGAGAACGTCCGCCGGATGATGAACGGGCTCGAACACGAGCCGAACGAGGGGAGCTGACGGCGCGGGTCGGCCGCCGCGTCGGACGCGGGGAGCTGACGGCGCGGGTCGGCCGCCGCGTCGGACGAGCGCAGACCGACGCCGACCGGGACCCCGCCCGGCGCGGGCGCCGGCGTCGCGCGACCGCGCCGCGAGCCGAAAACATATGCCGTCCCCCGGCGTAGCTTCGAACGATGCTGCTCGTCCTCTGCGTCGACCTCGACGACGACCTCGGCCGCAAGACGGGGATCCCAACCCCCGTCATCGGCGACGAGGACGTCACCGAGGCCGCGGTCGCGCTCGCGACCGCCGACCCGGAGGACTCCGACGTCAACGTCCTCTTCCAGGGCGTCAACGTCCACGACGAACTCGCCGCCGAGGGCGAGGCCGTCGAGGTCGCGGCCGTCACGGGCGTCGACGGCGCCGACGTGAAGGCGAACCGGGCGGTCGGCAAGGAGGTCGACCGCGTGCTCGCGGAGCTGTCGACCGGCGAGGAGGTGTCCGCGGTCGTGATCACCGACGGCGCCCAAGACGAGTCCGTCCTCCCCGTGATCCGGTCGCGGATGCCGATCGACGGGATGCGGCGCGTCGTCGTCCGCCAGGCGCAGGACCTCGAATCGCTGTACTACACGATCAAGCAGGTCCTCGCCGACCCGGAGACTCGCGGCACGATACTGGTCCCGCTCGGAGTCCTCCTCTTGATCTACCCGCTCGTCGTCGTGGCGAACCTCTTCGACGTCGCCGGCGCGGCGGTGCTGGGGATCCTCTCGGGCGGGGTCGGCCTCTACTCGCTGTTCCGCGGGCTAGGGCTCGAAGAGACCGTCGACGGCACCGCCGAGACCGTCCGCAACGTCCTCTACACCGGGCGCGTGACGCTCGTCACCTACGTGGTCGCGCTCGCGCTCGTCGTCGTCGGGATCGTTCAGGGAGTCGACACCGTCGACGCCGTCCGCGGCGTCCGCGGCGGATCGCTCGCCGCCGGGACGGCCCTCGCCGCGTTCGTCCACGGGCTCGTCCAGTGGCTCAGCGTCGCGGGCGTCACCTCCAGTCTCGGGCAGATCACCGACGAGTACCTCGCCGGGCGGTTCCGGTGGCGCTACCTCAACGCCCCCTTCTACGTGGCGTCCATCGCCGTCGTACTGTTCGCGGTCTCCGGGTTCTTCCTCCCGGAGGCGCCGGGCGTGACGGCGCTCGGGCTCTCGGAGCTGGCGATGGCGCTCGCGGCCGGGACGCTCATCGGCGTGTTGAGCACGCTCGCGTTCGCGGTGGCGGAGTCGCAGCTCCCCTCCGCGGAGCCGGTGTGAGGGGAAAGAGGTGGCAAAAAGGACGGCGCCGTCAGCGCGGCGTCCAGGAGTCGCACGCCTCCATGTCGTCCATGAGCTCGTCGTAGTGAGCGCAGTAGGGGCGCATCCCGTCGTCGGTCCGGACGTAGTCGAACTCGGCGCAGTTGCCGCAGTACGCGTCGCCGGGCCCGTCTCGGGCGGCGGGGGAGCCGGGAGCGGGCCCGGACTCCGGTGCCGCCGGCGACGACGGGACATCCGTCGACTCCGCCTCGTCGAGCGGCGAGGTGATGTCGCTCTCGGCGCTGCCGCCGTCGCTCACGCCCGGTGAACCGGGACCGGAGCGGCCGGCGGCGCGGGACCGTCCCGTCGAACTCGTCCGTCCGCGCGCGCCCGACGCACCGGAGTCGACCGCCTCCCCGGAGCCGGGAGCGGGTCCGGACGAACCGCTCGACGAAGACGGGGTCGAGCCCCGCGCCGCGGAGTTCTCGGCGCCGCCGTCGTCCGGGCGGTTCGTCTGCGTCTCGACGTCGCCGTCGGGGGTGCCGCCGAGGAGGCCGACGCCGCCGCGGCTCCCCAGTTGGTCGCGGGGCACCTCGACCACCTTCGTCTCGCCCTTGTGGGTCACCTCCATCGAGACGGTGCCGCCGGGGTCGTTGCGGGTCTTGAAGTTCGCGACGCCGACAAACACGCTCCACAGCGTCGTCGCGGCGCCGAGGAAGTAGACGCCCGCGGTCGGGAGCGTCAGGTCGGTCAGTTCCGGACGCGGCCCCCCGACCCACTGCTGGGGGTACGCGTGCGCGAACAGCGCCACACCGAGACACATGACGGCCGCGCCGACGAACGCCGCGGCGTAGGTGTTGCGGTCGGCCGGGAGGACCGCCATCACGCCGAGCAACACGAGCGGGACGCCGACGCCGCCGACGATCCCGCCGACCTCCCGCGCGGTGCCCGCGGTGTAGCCCGCCGGTAGCACCACCTCGGCCGCCACGAGGATCCCCACGACGAGGAGCAGCGCGCCCGCGACGAAGGATCCCACACCGAGGTACAGCCGATGCGGGTCGACCCCGGAGCGCCCCCGTCCGCCGTACGCCTCCGAGAGACTGGTCATAGGCGGGGTACGTCGTCCACCGTGAAAACAGTACGTCAGACGATCACGGATCGCGGGCGAACGCGGCGGCCCGAACAGGGGGCCGCGGGCGAACCGAACGGGGACTCCCGCCTCAGACCAGCGCGTCGACGTCGACGTGGGCGTCGAGCAGGTCGGCCATCCGGTCCACCGTCCGGACGTCGCGGGTGCGCCCGCCGCGGACGACCTCCTCGGCCCGGTCGATGGCCGTGACCGTGTCGGTGTTGACGGCGAGGACCGGCTTGCCGGCGTCGGCGGCCTTCCCCAGCACCGCGCCGGAGGGGCGGTGTCCGCCGGTGAGGACGAGGCAGGCGACCCCGGAGGCGTCGAGCGCCGCGGTCTGGACGTCCGCGCGGTCGCCGCCGGTGATGACGGCGGCGTCGCGGGCGCGCCGGAAGTAACGGAGCGCCTCGTCGCCGCCCATCGCGCCCACGAGGAAGCGCTCGACGAACGCGTCGGTGGGCGCGTCGGTGAGGAGTTCGGCGCCGAGCTCGTCTGCGAGTTCCCCGACCGTGACGCCCGCTAACTCCTTCTCGTACGGGAGCGCGCCGAAGACGGTGATCCCCTTCGACTCGAGGAACGGGATCCCGTCCTGGTCGAGCGACTCGAAGGCGTCGTCGGACACCTTGTTGAACACGACGCCGGCGAGGCGGTCGCCGAACGCGTCGGCGGCCGCAAGCACCTCGTCGAGGTCGTTCGGCGAGCCGTACTCCGCGACGAGGACGACCCGCGCGTCGAGCAGCTCCGCGACGTCGACGTCGGTGAGGTCGACGACGCCGCCGGTCGTCCAGCTGCCGCCGCCCTCGACGAACACCCGGTCGTTGTCGGCCGCGATCCCGTCGTACTCCTCGCGGATCCGGTCGCGGAGCGCGTCCGGGTCCTCGGTGCCGCGGATCGCGCCCTCGACGAACGTCGGGGAGTAGACCACCGGCTCCATCTGGTGCATCTCGGCGTCTAAGCCGAGCACCTCGCGGGCGAGCATGGGGTCCTGATCGAGGGTCTTGCCGACGTTCGACTGGAGCCGGGTCCCCTTCGGTTTCATGTAGCCGACGCTGCGGTCGCGGTCGGCCGCGAGCCGCGCTAAGGCGACGGTGATCGCTGTCTTTCCGGCGCTGTCTCCGGTCGCGGTGACGAGTGTGGTGGGTGTGTCAGTCATCGGTGGGTTCCTCCGCGTCGAGCGGCTTCGGATCGGTCTCCGCGTCGGTTCCCGGCGGGTCGAGTGCCTCCGGGTCGACGGTGAGTCTCACGTCGACGGCGGCGGCGTTCGTGCCGCCGTCGTCGTCGGGCAGTGCGACGAGGGGGTTGATGTCGAGCTCTAAGATGGCCGGGAAGTCGGTGACCAGCTGCGAGAGCCGGCCGATCGTCTCGATGACGGCGTCGACGTCGACGGGGTCGCGGCCGCGGGCGCCCCGCAGCAGCGGCGCCGACTGGATCTCCTCGGTCATCTCGCGGGCCTCGGGCTCGGAGACGGGCGCGACGCGGAAGGTGGTGTCCTCCATCACCTCCACGAAGATGCCGCCGAGCCCGAACATCAGCAGCGGGCCGAACTGCGGGTCGCGGTTCATCCCGACGATCGTCTCGACGCCGTCGTCGAGGTCGACCATCTCCTGGACCTGAACGCCGAGGACGGTCGCGTCCGGCTGGTAGTTCCGCGCGCGGGTGATCAGGTCCTCGTAGGTGTCGGCCACGTCGTCGTCCGCGACGCCGACGGCGACGCCGCCGATGTCGGACTTGTGCAGGATGTCCGGCGAGACGATCTTCATCACCACGTCGCCGTCGACCCCGGCCGCGACCTCGCGGGCGCGCTCGGGCGAGTCGACGATCTCGCCGGCCGGCGTGGGGATGCCGTACGCGTCGAGCAGTTCCATCGCCTCGACGCCGAGGCGGTTGTCGTCGCGGTCGCGCACCGCGTTCAGGATCTCGCGGGCGCGTTCGCGATCGACGTCGAACGACATTGGCGGCGCGTACTCGCGCGCCTTGATGTCGCGGTAGCGCGCGAGCGTCGCGAGGCTGTCGATCGCGCGGGCGGGATCGAAGTAGCAGGGGATCCCCTTCGACTGGAGCCGCTGTTTCGGCTCGCGAGTCCGGTCGCCGCCCATCAGACAGGCGGCGACGGGCGCGTCCATCTCGTCGCTCACGTCGGTGATCGCGTCCGCGAGCTCGTCGAAATCGATCGTCGCCGTCGGCGCGGCCAACACCATCGCGGCGCCGACGTTGTCGTCGGCGACGGTGATCTTGAGCGCCTCGCGGAACCGCTCCACGTCGGCGTCGCCGATCACGTCGACCGGGTTGTGGATGTTCGCCTCCTCGGGCATCGACTCCGCGAGCCGGTCGGTCGTCCCGGCCGTGAACGAGGCCATGTCGAGGTCGGCGTCGCCCACGGCGTCGGTCGCCATCACGCCCGGGCCGCCGGCGTTCGTGACGACCGCGACGCTGTCGGTGTCGGGAAGCGGCTGGCTGCCGAGGATGCCCGCCGAGTCGAACAGCTCGTCGACCGACTCCGCGCGGATGACCCCCGCCTGGTCGAGGCCGGCCTCGTACGCCTTGTCGGAACCCGCCAGCGTCCCGGTGTGCGAGGAGGCGGCCTGCGCGCCGGCGCTCGTCCGTCCCGACTTCACGGCGACGATCGGGGTGTCGCCCGTCGTCTCGCGGGCGGTCTCGATGAACTCGCGGCCGTCCTCGATCCCCTCGAGGTAGCCGATGATCACGTCGGTCTCCTCGTCGTCCCCCCAGTGGTCGACGAAGTCCGTCTCGTCTAACACCGCCTTGTTCCCCAGCGAGACAACGTCCTTGAACCCGATCCCGTTGTCGTTGGCCCAGTCGAGGACCGCGGTGACGAACGCCCCCGACTGGCTCATGAAAGAGAGCCCGCCGGGGAGGGCGTTCTCGGGGCCGAACGTGGCGTTCATCCCCGAGGGCGTCGACATGATCCCCAGGCTGTTTGGGCCGACGAGGTTCAGGTCGTACTCGTCGGCTAGCTCCGCGAGGCGACGCTCCCTCGCCGCTCCGTCCTCCCCCGTCTCGCCAAACCCGGCGGTGATCACGACGACGTTGCGGACCCCCGCCTCGCCGCACGCCTCGATGGCGTCCAACACGATCGAGGGGGGAACGACGACGACCGCGACGTCGGCGTCCGCGTCGGCGACGTCGTCGACGCAGGCCGTGCCGAGTACCTCGTCGTAGTTCGGGTTGACGGGGACCGTGTCGCCGTCGAAGTCGTCGAGGAGATTCGACGTGACGGCGCGGCCGACGGCGCCCTCGCGGGCGGTGGCGCCGACGACGGCGACCCGGTCCGGGTCGAACAGCTCGTTGAGCGTACCCATCAACGCGGGAGTACGCGAAGCGGCGGCTTAAGATCGGTGGGAGGTTCTTCGAAATCGGGTCCTACGGTGAACGATCGATCGGGTTCAGGTCAGGGGTCGGTCGATCCCGGGGATCGCTCGGAGGGTGCGTCGGCGTCGTCGGCCCCGCGGTCCGCGGCGGACGCGGCGACGGCCCCTTCGCCGGCGTCGGATTCGGCGGCGACGGCCCCCTCGCCGGCGTCGGATTCGGGAGAGACCGTCTCCGAGCCGGCGACCGGCGCCGTCGCCCCGCCGTCCGGCTCGGTCGAGACCGAACTGACCGCCGAGCCCGCCGGGCGCCCGCGCTCCGCCACCGAGAAGGAGGGGTCGCAGTCGGCGTCGGGGACGCTGATCGTCACCTCGTTGCCGTCGGGGCCGGCGTCGAACGCGAGGTCGCCGCCGGAGCGGTCCGCGATCCAGTAGACGAGCCACAGCCCCATCCCACCGGTGTGTCTGAGGTCGTCCATCTTCCACCGGTCGGTGATCGGGTCCCGCTCGGCCGCCGGGATGGGGGGCGCGTCGTCCCCGACCGCGATCTCGACGCGGTCGTCGGGCGCCGTGACCTCGACCTCGACCGTCGCCGCCCCCTCCGCGTGTTCGATCGCGTTCTCGATCAGCTCGGCGATCGCGTAGTCGAGCTCGGGGTGCGTGAACGCCCGCGCGTCCGCGGGACAGGAGACCGCGACGTCGGCGGGCGAATCGCGCGCGTCCCCGACGGCGTCCGCCACCGCGCGCTCGACGAGCGGGGCGACCCGGAGCGGCTGCGGCGGCTCGTGCTGGCGGAGGAGGTCGATCACGCCGCGCTGCTTCTCGGCGGTGGTGAGCAGGTCGTCCGCGACGCGGCGGACCGTCTCGGCGTGGTCGATCAGGTCGGCGGCGAGTTCGGCCAGGTCGACGTCCGGGGGATCCGGTTCGTCGCCTCCGGACGCCGTCGCCGCGGCGCCGACGGCGTCGTCGACCCGGTCGGCGATCCGCTCCGCCGTGCCGTCGACGATGTTCATGTCGTTGCGGATGGTGTGCCGGAGCAGGTTGTCCATCACCGTGAGCTGTCGCTCACGGCGGTACTCGTCGGTGACGTCGCGCGCGAACCCGGTGACCGCGACCACCTCGCCGTCCTCGACGACGGGGCGGGCGGGCACCCGGACCCAGGTGGTCGGCCCGTCGGGCGAGCCGATCCGGTAGTCGAGGTTCGTCGGCTCGCCGGCGGAGAGCCGCTCCATCGAGCGCTCGACGTCCGCCCTGTCGTCGGGGTGGACGGCCTCTAAGAACTCTCGCGGCCGCGCTTCGAGCGTGTCGGGGGCGATCCCGAACACCGACTCGACCGCGCCGTTGACGAACAAAAGCTCCGTCCAGTCGGCGTCGAACATCCACAGCACGTCCGGCGAGGTCGAGGCGATGGTCTCCAGGCGCCGCCTGGACTCGACCTCGAGGGTGATGTCGCGAGAGCTCAGCGCGTAGCCGTCGAGCCCGGTGTCGGCGGGCGGGAACACGCGGGTGCGGAACCACACCCAGTCGCCGTCGGCGGTCTCGTAGCGGTACTCCAACGGGGCGTCTGTCTCGTCGCCGTCGGCGACGAGCGCCTCGAACGCCGCCCGGACGCGGTCGGTGTCGTCGGGGTGGACCAGCTCGAACGCGTCCGTCCCGACGAGCTCCTCGGGGTCGAACCCGAGCAGATCGCGCGTGGCCGCGTTGAGGTACCGGAACCGGCCCGCCTCGTCGATCACCGCAAGCTTGTCTTGCGCGAGATCGAGAAGGGTCTTCGGCTCCGGCGGGCGAGACATATCGAAAGCGTCCCGGAACTGGCCTAAAACCTTGACCGTTCGATTATCAGGTCCGAGAACTATCGCCCGACGGCGGGGGTGGCCGCCGCAACCGAGCGGGCCGGTCAGTCGGCCGAGACGCCGGGGGCGTCGAGCGCGGCGGCCAGCGGGTCGGCCCCCTCGTCGTCGACCGTGAGCGCGACGCCGTCGTCGTCGAGTTCGATCGCGGCGTCCGCGGCGTCGCGGACGTACTCGGCGGCGTGGTCGCCGTCCGGGTCGAACCGGACGCCCTCGGCGAGCAGCGGCGTCTCGCTCAGCAGTTCCACCTTCCGGTAGGCGGTCGAGAGCGCGATGTCGCAGTCCTCGGCGAGCTCGCTCGTCGTCTTCGGCGTCGCCGCGGCGGCGAGGATCGCCCGGCAGTCGGCGTCGGCGAGCGCCTCGAACGTCGCGTCGAGCGCCGCGTCGTCCTCGGTCGTCGTCGTGGCGTCGGTCGTCCGCGGGGGGCGTTTCATGTCTGTACGTACCCGCTCCAGCCCCCCGAACGGTTGCCCATCATATGCTGGGGGTTTTATACCGCGGTCCGGGCCCGCCAACGTTTTTGCCCGGGGCGGGTAGGGACGAACGAGATGGGATCGGGAATTCGGGCGGAGGTCTCGCTGCCGACCGCGCCGTCCCCGTTCGACGGCGTCGTCGACGGGACGATCCCCGTCACCGAGGTCTCGCGCTGTACGCCCGACGGCGACCGCGAACGGGTGGTCGTGGAGTTCATCGCGGACGCCGACCTGTCGGTCCCCGACGGGGTCGAGGTCGTCTTCGACTACGGCGGCCGGGCGGCGTACCGGTTCGACGCCGCCGTCGACCCCGACTCGCCGTTCGCCGTCCTCGACCGGCACGAGACGCCCGTCTCGGAGGCGACGGTCCGCGACGGGCGACTCCGGATCACCTTCCACGCGAGCGACCTCCAGACGCTGCGGTCGGTGTTGGAGGCGTTCCGCGAGGGGTGTCCGGACATGGAGGTGTTGCGCCTGCTCCAGTCGACGACGACGCCGACGGAGTCGGACCTGGTGACCGTCGACCGGAGCGAGCTGACCGAGCGCCAGCGCGAGGTGCTCGCCGCCGCCTACGAGGCGGGCTACTTCGACCACCCGAAGGGGGCCAACGCCGGCGAGGTCGCGGAGTCGCTGGGGATCGGTCGGTCGACGTTCACGGAGCACGTCGCGGCCGCCCAGCGGAAGCTGTTCGGGGCGCTGTTAGATTAAGGATCGATGATCACGTTCCGAGGCCGCGGGAATCCGAGGCCCGTTTGATGGGCGTGGGTGTCGTACCCACGGGTATGACGGGGCGATCCACCCACACCTTCGTCTGCCCGGAGTGTCGGCGCTCGATCGAGGTGGACGACGCGATGCGGGCGACGCTGCTCGAGACGGGCTGCGTCGTCTGCGGCGCACCGGTCACCGAGGAGAACGTAGGCGAGACGCCGGCGATGAGCTGAGCGCCGGACCGCACGCTCGCGTGCCGCCGCCGGGCGCGGCGGCGCCGACGGACGGCCCGGGGGACCCTGCGCGCCGTCGTCTCGTTCCCTTTATCACCTCGTGCGAAGAAATTCGGGGTATGCCGACGAACAGCGAGGTCGAGATGTCGCCGGCCGAGGTGGACGCGCACCTGTCCCGTCACGAGACGGGCGTGCTCGCGCTCGCGCGCGACGACGCCCCGTACGCTATCCCGGTCTCCTACGGGTACGACGCCGACGAGCGCGCGTTGTACCTCCGGCTGGTGTCGACGCCCGACAGCGAGAAGCGCGAGTTCCTCGCGTCGACGCCGGAGGCCCGCGTGGTCGTCTACGAGGAGGACGGCGACGAGTACGCGAGCGTCGTCGGCGTCGGCCCCCTCGAACGGGTCGACCTCGACGAGCTCACCCCCGAGACGATCGCGCAGTACGGCGAGACGCAGCGCCCCCTCTTCGAGATCTGGGCCGACGACAAGCCGGACCTCGACATCGACCTCTACCGCTTCACGCCCGAGACGTTGACCGGGCGGACGGTCGTCGTCGAGCGCGATGAGGAGTAGGCGGTCGGGAGGGTGACCGATCGGGGACAGTGAGGCGACGATCGGGCCTGCGGAAGAACGATGATAGAGTTACGAGCGCATACCCCCGTCTTTAGGCGGGGGTCGAGCGGACAATAGCGTACACCTCCATCGACGACGCTACGGCTGGATTTCCCATCAATTCACCACCAGTATTAAGATACTCTGATACATAGTGTACAACGCAAATGAAGACCACACGGCACGCGACCTACAACCTCAACTACCACATAGTGTGGTTGCCGAAGTACCGCAACTCGGTACTCAAAGGCGAGGTCGCTGACCGTGTGCGAACCATCCTCCACGAAATTGCCGACGACAAGGGCCTCGAAATTCTCGATCTCACCGTCCAGCCCGACCACGTTCACCTGTTCGTCAGTAGTCCGCCCAAGAACGAACCGGCGCTCCTCGCCAACTGGTTCAAGGGTATCTCCTCACGCAAGTACAACCACCGCTACGCCGACCACGACGGCGAGAAAATCGGCTGGGCGCGAGGCTACTACGCAGGAACCGCCGGACACGTTTCCAGCGAGACTGTCGAGAACTACATCCAGCAACACACGGAGGGTGATTCGTGACCGAACTCACAAAGACGCTGGAACTCAAACTGGTAGAGCCGAACGCTCACAAGCGGCGGAAACTCCGAGAGACGCGAGAGGCGTACCAGCACGCCCTCCAAGACGCCTTCAACCAGAACTGTACCACACAGACTGAGGCGAACGACGTGGTGGTCACCTACAATCTGAGCGGGTACGCGAAGAACGCACTCAAACAGTACGTCCCGCAACTCACGGCGACCTACAACGCGGGCGAGCTACACGACGACCACCCTGTGCGCTTCACGAACGAGGGGCTACGACTCGACCACAAGCCCGAGAACGCGATCGAGTGGTACGTCAAAATCCCGCACCACGAGGACTACCACCTCTGGCTGCCAGCACAGCCGAATCCCGAACAACGAGACTGGCTCGAAGCGGTGAACGCTGGTGACGCGACGATGGGTGAGAGCCGGCTGTTCGAGCGAGATGGGATGTGGTTTATCCACGTTACTGCCACTCGCAACGTGGAGGAACGCTCCGGGGCGTCTGCCGAGAAACGGATACCTATCGGAGTGGACATCGGGGAAGCGTCACTCGTCACGGTGTGTCACCGCGACGATCACGGGTCCCCGACCGCGCCCAAACTGTGGGCCGACGAGGGTAAGACCGTTCGTCAGCTCCGCAAAACCTACTTCACCGCCAAGCGCCGACTCCAGACGCGCGGAAGCGAGCGTATCGCAGAGTCCTTTGGCGACGACCTGTGGAACCGGATCGAAAATGTGTTCCACCATGTCACCCGCGAAGTCGTGGAGTACGCCGAGTCCATCAAGAACCCCGTGTTCGTTCTAGAAGACTTGACCTACATTCGGGAATCGATGGACTACGGCGAGTATATGAATCGGCGTCTCCACGGATGGGGATTCGCCAAACTCCATGCGCAGATACGCTACAAGGCCGTCGAGAAGGGTATCCCCGTTGAGACGGTACACCCGCGCAACACCTCGAAGGAGTGCCACGCGTGCGGTGAGGTAGGCTACCGCCCGCGTCAGGCGACGTTCACGTGTACGAACGATGCTTGCTGGGTGGGTGAGTATCAAGCGGACGTGAACGGAGCGATAAATATCGCAGACCGCTACCTCAGCGGAGAGAGCCATTCAAGAGAACACACGGATGGCGATGACTCGGCTGAGGATGGGGGGCGTTTGACCGCCCCACAAGACAGCCACGCCGATGCTGAGACCCAGCAAGGGACGCGTGGAACGAATGCGTCTTGAAACCGCAGGGCCGCTCTCGGCCTGAAATCCCGTGGTGGGATTCCCGCGTCTTCAGGCGCGGGAGGAGGTCAATTTGTGGTTGACATCCTCCCCGCCTTGAGAAGCGGGATTTTTATTTTGTAACTTCCAGAACACCACACGAATGGCGTCCAGTAGCGATTCCACGACCTCGGTCGACGACGAGGTCCGCCGCCTGTACGAGCGGTATCAGTCGGCCGAGACGGACGCGGAACGCCGAGCGATCGCCTTAGAGATGGGTGAACTCGACGGTCGACGCCACGCGGTCATCTACGAGCGACTCGAAACGGAGTAACTGTTTTCTCGGGTCCCAGCTCTCAGTGCGACTCGATCCGAACGCGCTCGCCGAGCATCGTCCGCGGCGAGCGCCGCCGCTGGCGGCGTGAGCGCGACGAGGAGTAGCGATTTTCTGATCTGTCGGCGTTCGTTTCGCGTTCTCGGGAGGAGTCACGGCGCGGCCGCGGCCGCGTCGTCGGCCTCCGGATCGAACGGGAGGTTGATAACGAGTTCGTCGAACCAGACGACCGGGCGCTTGCTTTGGCCGTCCTCCTCGAAGAAGATGATTCCCAACCGGGCGAGCCGGCTGAGTTCCTCGTGAACGTTCTTCACGTCCCGATCGACGACACGTGCGGTCTCGTTGATGCTCTCCGGCTCCTCCCGGCGGATCGCTTCGATGAGATCGAGGACGCGCGGCGTCAGCGTCGCCATGAGGTCGTCGTAGCTGGCGAACGCGAGCGTGGGCGTGGCGTCGGCCGCGTCGCCCCGTTTGAGCGTCTCGATCGCGTCGGTGACGTCGTCGTGGAACTCGCCCGGCGGGTTCACCGTCACGACGAGGGTCGATTCGGCTCGAAGCCGTTCGCGCTCCATCGGATGTCGCGGCGGCGTGGTGTCGGTCACGGGTATTACCGTGGCGTCGTCGGTTAGTGAGGCCACACATCCATTGGTACATAGACCAATGGTATCAGATTATTGTTCATCGAGCATTTGGATGCCACGCTCCACGACCGTCTCAGAGATGAACAAACTCGTTTCACGTTGGAGTGCGCGCATACGAGATTTCGCCTTACCGAGTACCTTGCGACCGTAGCCGAGCGCGATAATGCCGACGGTACCGTGTACGTCGACGCCAGCGTCGGTTGCGGCCTCCCGGGCAGCAAGGTCATCCGTCAGCAGGACGACGCTTCGATCCTTCGCGATCGCAATTGCGGCGCGCTCTCCGGCATCCAGTTCTGTTTCGTCAACTCGACGTTCGTCGGCTTCGACGAGTTCGTACGAGAGATCCGATAACCCGGCAGGAACACCACCGGACTCGACTTCCTCGTAGACGGTCTTTGGAACGAGGAGCGTGTCGAACGTCGCGAGTAGTTCAAGCGAATCGATTTCGGCAAAATGAATGAGCGGTCCCGCGTCCGAGACTGCCGCGAGTGTCACGCGTTCAAGCCCCAATCGACGTCATCCTCGACGACCGAACGCTCTCGGTCGGCTCGCTCGACCGTCGCCCGCCCGACGCGGTCGATCGCCGCCGCACGGTCGAGGTCGCCGGCGAGGTACTGCGCGAGGACGAGATCTTTCCAGAGGGCTTCGAGGCCTCGTTCGAGGGCGCGCTCGAAGACTTCGGACTCGGAGAGCTCGCGAGCCGCCGCAATTTCGCGAACGCGGTCGGAGATCTCAGCAGCCATGCCGTATTCTTATCCGCCAACGTTCTTAAATCCGCGTCCGCTGCGGGGAAAATCCCAGATCCCGAACCGAGTCACGAGTCGCTCTCGGCGTCGTCGAACGCAGCGCGGGCGGCGTCGAAGCGGTCACGGCCTCGACCACGGAGGCGGTCGACCACGTTTTTCGCAGTTTCAGCGTCGGCTTCGGAAAGGAGGCCGGCCGTATCCTCTGGATCCGGATCACGCGTCATAGATCGCAGTTGAACGGCGATTTCAAAGAGCATTCCGCCGGTCAGGAGTCGTTTTTCTCGGAAGCGACGAGCGAACTGGCGTCAGAACACGACCCGATCACGACGAGCGCAAGCGCCGCCGCTGGCCGAGTCGAGCGCGATAAAGAAAAACCGCGTGTGGGTCGGCCCGCGAGGGCCGATGGTTAGTGACTGCGAGTCGCGACCGCGGCAGCGACGTTAGTCGTTGCGGCGGGTCGCGAGCAGCGCAGCGGCGATGAGCGCGACGAGCGCGACGATGGCACCGAAGCCGGGCGTGCTGCCGTCGGTGGAGCCGGAGCCGTCACCGGAGCCGTCGCCGGAGCCGTCACCGGAGCCATCACCGGAGCCGTCGCCGGAGCCGTCACCGGAGCCGTCACCGGAGCCGTCGCCGGAGCCGTCACCGGTGCCGTCGCCGGTACCGGAGTCGGCGGCTTCGAGCGTCAGCGTCGCGGTCTGGCTGCCGTCGTCCGTGAAGACGCCGTGCTCGTACTCGCCAGCGTCGAGACCGGACGTGTCGACGTCCGCGAACTCGACGGTGGTGCTGTTACCGGCACCCAGCGTGACTTCCTGACTGGCGACCGAGTTACCGCCAACGCGGAACTCGACAGTCTGGGTGGCCTCCTGGCCGCCGGTGTTCTCGATGGTGGCCGTGATGGTCAGCGCGTCGCCGACCGTCGCGGTCACGTCCTGCGGGTTGAGCTCCGAAACCGCGAAGTTCGCGGGCTCGGAGACAGCCTCGACGACAACGCCGTCAGTGCTCAGCTCGGTCGTGAGCGGCGACTGCCGCGTCGAGACGGTGAACGTGTCGTTCACGCTCTGCTCGCTGAAGTCGAGGGAGGCCGAGAAGGTGCCGTCCGGCTGGACGACGACCGACTCGGCATTCTTGATGAAGTTCGTCTCAGCACTGTCACTCTGGACACGCAGCGCGAACTCCGTACCAGGCGCGACGTTCATCTCGCCCGCGATGGACTGATTCTCGGCGTTGCCGACCTCAACCGGATCGAGGTCGAAGGAACCTTCAGCCTCAACGGCATCGAAGGTCGCGTTCGCCGACTCGTACGCGGCCTCGATGTCGTCAGTGCTGTCGTCCTGTTCAGCGTCGGTCAGGAGCGGCTCCTGAACGCTGAAGTCAGCGGTGTACTCGTCGTCGGCCTGAATGCCGTCGACGTTGCCGTTGTCTTCAAGCGCACTGTTGACCGTGTCGAGGTCGAGGAACACGTAGTAGTCGCCGTTCTCGTCGTCGTAGACGACGTCGACGGCCTGCTCGAACTCGGAGGCGCTGAAGTCGTCAACAGCGTTGATCTCGTTGGCTTCCTGGTTCGCACCGGGGTTCTGCTCGGTGAACGTCAGGCTTGCCGCGTGGATCGTGTCAGTGTTGTAGGTGTTCGTGGTACTGAGCAGGTCGTAGAGCGCCGCAGCGTTGTTGTTGGCGCCCTGCGCGTCGAGGACACCTTCGAGACCGGTCGCGGAGATCTGGTGGACCAGCACGTCGCTGGGGTTACCGAGTGCGACCGTGTCCGTCTGGGTCACGACGCCATCCTCGACGCCGTTCAGAATGGCGTCGACAGCGGCGGCGTCACCGTCTTCGTCCTGAACGTCCACGACGTCGTCGCGGACATCAGGGGTGGTGCGCCAGAGCTGCATGTCGCCAGTGGAACGCTCCTCGATGATGAGCGAGCCGATGTCGGTCGAGTCCTCGATCGCGGCGTTCGCGTCCGTACCGCTAACCGCAGTCGGACTCACGGTGACATCGTAGTCGCCCGTGTCGAGGAGGTCGGTGAGACCGCCAGTCTCGGCTTCGAGAGTGACGCTGTCGTCGTCGTTCGCCACGTCGACGAGGGTACCGCTACCAGCGCCGCCGGCGGCGTACGTATTGAACAGCAGGTTAACTTCGCCGTCGCCACTGCCGTCCTCGACGGTGATGTTAGCCTGGTAGTTGGTGTCTTCGAGGTCGCCGACCACGACGGTACCGGTCGAGGTCTCGGTGAACTCGACGGTGATGTTCGCGACGTCACCCTGGGCAACGCTGGTGCTGCCTTCGGGGAGTGCGAGTTCGCCTTCACCGGCCTCACTGACCTGGACCTCGCCGGTCTGGGCCGTGATGTCGGTGGTGTCGTGCGTGACGACGACCGTGTAGTTACCCGTTTCCGAGGGTGCCTCGAAGCTGTCCGTGACCTCACCAGCACCGTCGAAGGTGCCGGTCACGGTGTCGACGGGGCTGTCCTCGTCGACATCCGCGTCAGCCTCGAAGAGCTCCGCAGTGTAGGCGCCCTGCGGGTCGTTGGAGTTAGCGTCGAATTCGATGGTCTCGTCCGTCTGGACTTGCTCGTCGACGAGCTCGGCATCAAGGCCGAGGTCCAGCAGCGTCACGTTGACGCGGTCGACCGTGCCACTTCCGTCGTCGAATCGAACGACGTACTCGCCGCCACCGAGGTTTTCGGTGTTGTAATTGAACAGCTCACCAGGCGCAGTGCTGATCGTGTCAACACGGTTCCCCTGGTTGTTAGTGGCATCCTGATCGAACTCGAAGAACGTGACCTGGGTCGTCGTCCCAGTGAAACCTTCGAGACGGATGATTTCGCCGGAGAAGGCTTCAACATCAGAACCACCCTGGGAGACGGTCGTCGAGGTCTCTTCAAGCGTCTTGAACTCGGCCGTCTCCTCGTTGCCGAAGTCGTCTGTGAAGACGTGTTCAACACGGTTGTCGGTTGAAACCGCACTCGTGTTGAAATCAATGTTGAGGTTGAAGCTGCCCTCGTGGGCGAGACCGTCAGCGGTGTCGTCCGAGAGGTTGAACGTGATCGTTTCCGCGTCCGCATTAAGACTGACTGCGTCAACGCTGACGGGGCCCGGGACATTCCCCGTGGAAATGTCCGACGACGGGTCGTCTATCTGTAGGTCAGCAGCGAGCGCTTCACTGATGTCAATAGTGACCTGATTGTCACCGTCGTTCGGGACGCCGAAATCAACACTCTGCGTCTGCGTTATTGCGCTGCTCTGTTCCACGAGGTCGACACCACTGGTGACGGAAACATCCTGAACACCGGGTTCAACCGCAGCGAAGGTTGCTGCGGTGGTACCGGTTCCGTCACCAACATCGTACTGAACACTAGTGGCCGCCGAGAGGCCGGTGGTGTCGTGGGTGATGTCGACGGAAATGTCAGTTGTACCGTCGGGAGTACTCGAAGGTGCCGACGTTTCAACCACTACAGTATCGTTGCTGGAGTAGTAGTTGGCGGAGTCAATCGTATCGTCGCCGGTCGACGACGCGCTGACGCTCTGCGGAGCCGCACCAGCAGAGACCGCCGCACTGACATCAATTGTAATCCTTGCGCCATCCGAGTTAGCAGATGCAGTTACCGTCTGCACCGTAGAGGTCTGTCCGATAGCCACGTCGTTAGCGGAAGCCGACGTGACAGCGGCCGCGGCCGGCGCAGCAGCGAAGCCGGCAGCGACCATGGACAGAACCATGACCGCCGCAAAGAAGACCGCGTTAGCCTTCTTGCGTGTATTATTGTCGTTTGTCATTGTGTGTTGTTGTGTTCTGCGTCGCGACACCCTGCTTTGCCCCGATCTCGATCGCCCGTTCGTCGTCGTCCAACATCCCATCGAGGGCGCGGCCGGACTTGATCGGACTTACTCGCGTCGGCGTCGCAGTTCACACCGTGTTGGTGTTCCGGGTAGGGCTGCGTCCCTAACAACTAGTGTTGAGTATAAATGCTTTGTGTGGTCTCCTGAAGTGTGTGAATGCCACACACACCGCGCAGCGGGCGTCAGACGGTCGTTTTCAATGTTGAGAGTATCGGACGGAGACAGCCGTTCTGGGGTGGTGTGGCCGGTTCCGTGTAGGTCCGACGACCGGAACATCTACATACTCGCTGTGGCGAACATAAAACAGGGTTCGGACCCTCTCAGGCGACTGGGTGCTGATTTTCAGGGTAGGGACCTGCCCAGTCGTCTGCGTTCCCGTTCCGACGAGTGTTCTGAGTACGGTCAGTCCTCCGTCTCGTCGAACGCCTTCGCAGTAGCCGCACTCCACGAGCCGAACCGCCGCTGGTACGTAGTACACCCGTACGCGCCGTGGTCGGTCATGTCGTTCATCGAGGGACGCTTCTCCAGGTCGTCACTGAGTCGATGGAGTTCGGCAAGTAGTTCCTCGTCTGTCGGCCCGCGATCCGCGTCGAAGCCCGCCGCGTCGAGCGCCTCGCGCCACGACCCGAACCGGTTTCGGTACTGCTTCTCGGTGTACTGGCCGGCGTCTCGGACGTCCAGTAGCGAGGGCACCTTGTCGCGCTCATCGTGAAGCCGGTGGAGGTCCGCGAGCAGCTCGTCATCGCTTGGCCGGTCAGGCTCGGTCTCGAGCCCGGCCGCTTCGAGGGCCTCACTCCACGAACCGAACCGCCGCTGATAGGTCGCGATCCCGTGATTCCCCGCCTCGACGACGTCGGTCGCAGTGGGCACGCCACCGAGGTCCTCACGGAGGCGATGGAGATCGGCGAGTAGCGCGTCATCTGATACCTGCTGGTGACGGCTCGACCGGTCCGCCGGGTCGAGTCCGGCCGCTTCGAGGGCTTCGGCCCACGACCCGTACCGCTTTGTGTACGTGCGTGCGCGATGGTCTCCGTGTTCGACCATCTCTGTGAAGCGCGGTGGCTCGCCGAGCTCGTCCGCGAGCTCTCGGAGATCGTTGAGCAGCTCGTCAGTCGATACTTTTGGCCCGGGTGTGGCCGGGTCGTCCGGTTCGGCCACCGCTCGCGACTGGAAAAAATTGTCAGCGTCGATGTGATCGAAGGCGGTATCGAGCGCCTCGGCCCACGACCCGAATCGATTCTTGTACGTTGAGGGCCAGTACTCGCCCTGGTCTTTCATCTCCTCGATCGTGGGGGCGCGGCCGACCTCGTCGTGAAGGCGCTGGAGTTCGTCGAGAAGGTCTTCGGTCGGGATACGCTTCTGGGGATCGTTCGGCTCGAATCCGGCCTTCGCGACGGCGGCGTTCCACGAGTCGAACCGGCGGAGGACGGTCGTGTCGGCGATGTCGCTGTGGTCGCAGAACTGTTGGAGCGAGGGCGCGCCGTCGGCGTCGGCGACGTCGGCGACGCGGCGGATCTCGTCGAGGAGGTCCGCGTCCGAGTACCGGGGCATATTCGAGGGAGTATTCCGGTCCTCCTCGGAGAACCGATAGCCGTCTCGGTCTCGCGGTTCCGCGACGAGCGTCGACAGTTCCTCGGTCGTGGAAATCACGTCGCAGTGGATCGCCGCCTGTAACAACAGGACGAGATCCCACACCTCGACGCCGACCTGTGCTCCACGCGTGCCGACGTGCGCGTCGTCGGTCACGAGTCGCGCGTCACGCTGCGACGCGATCGCGAGGCACCGCGCGTCAGTCGAGGAAAGCGCGTGATCGCCCAGATCGTCCGCCAGTTCGAGTTCGGCTCCCGTCGGAGCGACGATTTCGAGCCAGCCGTCGTTGTACGATTTGACGGCGTCGATACGCGTGACAAAATCGTATCCCTCGGCCGCGGCACGGTCGAGTTCGTCGATGACCGACAGCGGCGTCTCGACGGTCTCGAACACCGACGGGAGCAGTTCCAGCCGGTCGATCTTCGCGAGGGAACTCAGGACGTTGTTGTCGACGAGCGCCATCCGTCGATTACTCGAGGAACGTCCCCAGGCGATCCTCGCGGACGGACTCGCTCAGGAATCCGGCCTCCCGGTCGATCCCCCGATCCGCGAGTTCGCGCACGAAGGACTCAGTCGAGACGCCGGCCAGTTCTGCCCCCCGGTTGAGACTCACCGCACCGGTGCGGTACTTCTCGACCGCGAGCGAGAGCCGAAGCTCCGGACGCCGACGCAACAGCTCGCGGACGGCCTCCTCGACCACGGCGTCGGTGTCGTCGTAGCCGCCGGCGGCCGCGATGGCATCGAGGTCCGCTTCGAGCCCGGACATATGACTCGCTATGTCGGAACTACGGATAAATATGCTGCCGCACTCGATATCGCCGCCGACTTATCTCCCGTCTGACTCCCACAGCGCGCCGACCCGCTCGTCGACCCACGGCAGCACGGTTCGTTCGATGACGCGGGTGAGGTCCGTCGCGTAGCTTCGGTCGACCGCGGCTGTCGTGTCGGCGTCGGGTAACGGATGGAAGTGGTCCCGCGTGTTGTGCGGCTGGTCGTGGCGGTCCCATCGACACTGCCGCCGGTCGCCGGCGCGTCGCTCGTGGTACGAGACATGAAAGTCACCGTTCGTGTACGCGCGGAGTTCGAGCGAGACGACCCCGACGAGTTCGGGGTGGTACTCGGCGTCGAGCGTCACGGCGAGACGCTCCGGCTTGTTCGCGGGGAACAGCGACGTCTGGCTCACCTCGTCCCGTCGACCGAACGCGCGACCGAGATACCGGAGGGTCGCCTCGTCGACGGACCGCGACGGGGCGGACTCGGTCACGCAGCGTTCTCCTCGGCGGACAAGTCGGAGCCGCGACCGCGCCGGACGGCCTCCAGCCGGTCGATCCGTTCCCTGACGGTGTGCCACTCGCTCAACGCGAGCCACACCGTCTCGACGTCGTCGTACTCCGCGTGGTCGAGCGCGTCGATGTCGGTCGGCGACTCGGCGTCGAAGCGCTCTCGAAACGCCGCCTCGCGGTCGGTGAGCTCGGCGAGCCTGTCGTGGAGCTCGTCGCGTGATAGGGCTTCGAGTCGGTTTCGGAGTCGCCACTCGAAATACGACTCGTTGCGGGCGAACGTGAGCGGCGACTCCGAGACGCGTTCGACGACGCCGATGTCGGCCAGCCGCTTGAGATGCCGCCGCGCGGTGTCCGGCGCGCAGGCGGCGCGCTCCGCGATCTCCGACACCCCCGCCGGGTCGTACAGCTGAAGCGCGACCCGGTACACGCGTTCGTCGGCGGGCTCGGCGTCGAGGTCCGCGCTGAAACCCTCGGCGAGTCCGAACTCCTCGCCCGGCTCGTCGACAGGCATACTCGTCAGTAACAGCAGCGACTATATAATTCTGGTGCCGGCGAATTATTTAGTCTGGTCGGCCGACGTAGCAGCGGATTCGCGTGAAATGTGAGTCCCGTCGCCTCAGTCGGCGCCTGTTCCCGCCGTGTGAGACGCGGGCTGGCCCGTGTCGGTACCAGCATCGTCCCCGGACTCCGCCTCGGCCGCCAGCGTCTCCACGTTCGCGAAGACGAAGCCGGCGAACCCGACGCGGAGCAGGAGGTCGAGGTACTCCAGCGTCACCGCCGCGGTGAACTGATCGAACAGCCCGGCGATCTGGAGCATCGCCCACGCGATCAACACGCCGAACGCGAACAGCGCGAGGTTCCGCGTCTTCGTGAAGAACAGCTCGCGTTCGGGCGGCTGCCGGGCCGCCGCGCCCGCGAGCGGGCCGAAGAACAGCCCGAGCAGGACGACGTAGCCGACGAGGATGGCGAGGGTGCCCGCGGCCGCGAGCGGCCCCGCGAACACCTCGGCGAAGTCGTAGCCGAGCCGCATCGCGGCGGTGATCGCGACGACGCCGACCACGTAGCGCCGGCTCGCCCCGGAGACGAACGCCGCGAACCCGAACAGGAACGGGTACGCCACGTAGTCGGAGAGCAGTTGCCCGGCCTCCAGCGTGCCGTTCGCGACCGCAAACGTCCCGATCCCGGCGCCCCACAGCCCGATCCCGGCGCCCGCGGCCGCGACGACCGCGACGAACGGGTAGCAGTATCGGCGTAGGTCGGCGGGCTTGCGCCGCGCCAAGGCGAGCAGCGCGACCGCGGAGACCGCGTACACGCTCGCTGAGGCGAACCGCACCGTCGACGGCTCAATCATCGGCGCTCACCTCCGCGTCGCCGGCGGTCGGACTCGCGGCGGCCCCGGCCCCGCCCCCGACATCGGCCGCGTCCGCACGCGTGTCGAACTGCGCGAGCCGGTCGGTGAGCGACGCGGTCCGCTCCGAGAGCGCCGTCGCCATCTCCGCGAGGTCGCCCACCGTCTCGGCCGTCTCGTCGGCGGTCGCCGCGAGCGACCGGGCGCGGTCGGCGGCGTCGGTCGCCGAGCCGTGGACCGCCTCGACGCGCGCCGCGACCGACTCGATTCCCTCGGCGCCCTCGTCGGTCGCCCGCGCGATGTCCGCCATCGCGACGTCGACGTCCTCGACGGTGCCGGTGAGCTCCTCGATCGCCTCGCCCGCGGCCTCGACCGCCGCGGTCGTCTCGTCGAGCTCCGTCATCGTCCGGTCCATCTCGCCCGCGACCGCGGAGACGTCCTCCGTCACCTCGCCGACCGTCGCCTCGATCTCCGTCGTGGACTCGCGCGTCTCCTCGGCGAGCTCCTTCACCTCGTCGGCGACCACCGCGAACCCGTCGCCATCGCCGCCCGCCCGCGACGCCTCGATCGAGGCGTTCAGCGCGAGGATGTTCGTCTGCTCGGCGATGTCCGCGATCACGTCGGTCGTCTCCGCGACGCCGTCCATCCGGTCGTCGAGCCCGGCGACGAGCTCGTCCAGCTCCGCCAGCAGCTCGCCGATCGCCGCGATCGCCTCGACCGCCTCGGTCGCCCGCCGCTCGCCCTCCGCGCCCAGCTCGGCGGCGGCGGTGGCGTCGCCCGCCACCTCGTCCGTCGTCGACGCGATCTCCTCGACGGTCGCGGAGAAGTCGTCGGTATCGGCGGCCGTCTCGCGCAGCCGGTCGGTCTGTTCGTCCAGTTCGTCGGCCAGCGCGCGCATCTCGGCGGCCACCTCCTGGTTCATCGCGGCCACGTCGTCGGCCGCCGCGGCCATCTCCTCGCTCGTGGCCTCCACGTCGCCCGCGAACGCCTGAATGTCCTCGACGGTCGTCGAGAGCCCGCCGGTCATCTGGTTGTAGGCGGCCGTGATGCGCTCGATCGCGTCCACGTCGCCGTCGGCGTCGAGCCGGCGGGTGAGGTCGCCCTCCGCGGCGGCCTCCATGGCGCCGCCGATCTCCTCGGCGCGCTCCAAGAGGGTGTCCGACAGCTCCTCGGCCTCCTCGCGGGCCGCCTCCGCCTCGGACTGCGCCCGCTCGGACTCCGCGACCGCGTCCCGGAGCGACCGTCGCGTCTCGTCGAAGGCGTCGAACAGCCGGCCGATCTCGTCGCCGCGGTCGGACGTGGCGCGAGCGTCGAACTCGCCGCGGCCGACCGCCTCGGCCGTCTCCGTCAGCCGCCGCAGCTCGACGGCGACGTTGCCGACCAGCACGATGCCCAACAGGCCGAGGTTCAGCGTGACGACCACGCCGACCGACGCCAGCGCCGCGGTCGCCGCCGCCGGCGTCCCCACGGTCGCGACGTGGGTCCCGAAGAGGGCGATGAAGCCGAGCGTCACGGCGAGCGTCGCGAGGACGGCCGCCCCGACCCGCCGACCGTACCGCGCGGTGATCGCGTTCATCATCTGTTGTTCGCCCGGAGCGAACTGCCCTACTTAGGAGTAAAGGCCAAATTACACGACATGATAATTTGCTCGCGCGGCGGGGGTCGTGAAGCAAGCGCGGCGGAGGCGTCGGACCTCCGTCGGAGGGCGTTCGGGACCGGTGTTTTTCCCGCGGCCGCGCCACGGGCGACCATGCCCAGCGTCAGCGAGACGTACATCGAGAACCGCCAGCGCGTTCAGCCCACCCACACGAACAACTACGCCTCCGCGCACGGGGGGAACGTCGTCAAGTGGATGGACGAGATCGGCGCGATGTCCGCGATGCGCGCCGCCGGCGAGACCTGTGTCACGGCCAAGATCAACGGGCTCGACTTCAAGCGGCCGGTCCCGCAGGGCGACACCTGCGTCATCGAGTCGTACGTGTACGCGGTCGGGCGCACGAGCCTCCGGACGCGGATCCGCGCGTACCGCGAGTCGCCGCGCACGGGCGAGCGCGAGCTCACCACGGAGTCGTACTTCGTGTTTGTCGCCGTCGACGCCGAGGGGAACCCGACGCCCGTCCCCGAACTCGAGATCACGGGCGAGCGCTGCCGCGAACTCCGCGACGAGGCGCTCGCCGCGGAGCCGGACGAGGATCGATAGGAACCCCGACAGACGGCGTCGTCCGGGTTCGGTTATGAATCGGGACCAATGCCAATTTGTTGTACTTGAAACACAACGAAAAGCGGTAACACAGTTGTGGTCGTACCACAACGTACAAAGCCGATGCCTGCCACGGTCGTGTATCGGGAGGCGTCGGAGAAACCGGACGGCAGCCGGTACGAGATGGTCGCGTGGCGGGTCCCGGAAAACGAGGAGTACCCGGAGGGGGTGAAGTACAGCCTCCAGTACATGGACGATGACGGCGACACGCTCCTCCGCTACGACAACGCGCCGCACCACCGAGACATCGGGCGACATCGTCGGCACACGCACACGGGAGAAGTCACCAAACTGGACTTCACCGGTCTCGCCGACCTGATCACCGACTTCCAAGCCGAGGTGAACGACATCCATGACCGACGAACCAACTGACACCCACCCCACCCACGACGAATTTACTCCTGACCCGAACGATGCCGAGTACCCCTCGACGCTCCGAATCACGTCGCTGCCGGCAGAACAGGCACAGGCGGCAGCGATCGAGCGCGCCGAGCGCTGGGAGGACGGCGAGGCGGTCCCGCACGTGGTCAACTTCGAGGACCGTGCGCGGCTCCGCCAGTTGCTCACGGACCGCCGGATGGAGCTCTTAGAAGCCGTCATGGAGCGCCCGCCCGAGAGCATCCGCGCGCTGGCGGACCGGCTCGACCGCGACGTCCACGTCGTCCACGACGACCTGTCGCTGTTGGCCGATTACGAGATTGTCCACTTCGAAGCGGACGGCCGCGCGAAGCGGCCGTACGTCCCCTACGAAACGGTTCGGATCGAAGTCGAGTTCGGACTGCCACGCGGCGACGAGTCGGAGTCGATGGCGTCGGCGTGACGCGCGTGTCGTCGGGCCCGCGTCGAGGCCGCGCACGTCGACGCCGACCCGTCGGTCAGTAGTCGCCGAGCACGCCGAGCCGCCGCGCCCGCCCCGTCGCGTACTGGAAGACGAGGTAGCCGCCGAGCAGGTAGCCGACCGCGACCGCGACGAGCAGCGCCAGGTCCGCGAGCGGGAACTCCCACAGCCGCACGCCGTCGACCATCACGCGCTGGAGCATGGCGCTGCCGTGCGCCAGGGGAAGCACGCGCGTCCACGGCAGGTCGAAGACGGGCGCGGAGATCAGTCCGACGAAGCCGAACTGGAGCAGGTTGAGCCAGTTGCCGATCCGCTTGTACAGCACCGTCACGCCGCCCGCGGCGAAGCCGAGGCCGAGCACCGAGACGATCGACAGGCCGGCGACGACGACCACCGTCACCGGCGCGAGGCTGAGCCGCGTCCCGGTCGCGAGGAGCATCACCGCGAGGATCACCGCGCTCGTGAGGAACGTCCGCACCACCTTCGCGACCCCCTTCAGCAGCGCGACGGGCGCGAAGCCGAACGGCGTGGTGATGTGGCGTTCGAGGGTGCCCCACTGCACCTCGCTACCGATGTCGTTCGACACCGACGAGTACGCGCCCACCGCCAGCGTCCACAGGAAGTAGCCGACGACGATCCCCTCGATCGAGTCGGCGAGCGCCTGCCCCGCGAGCAGCTGGCCGCCGAGGAACAGCGCGGCGAAGAAGAACAGCGACACCACGATCCCCCCGATCGCGTTGGCCGGGTACCGCACGAAAATGAGGAACTCCCGATAGAGGACCGCCCGCGCCAAGTGGTAGTAGGTGGCCGGCCGGGGCTCGTCGCCGGTCGCGGGTTCGTCGCCGGTCGCGGGTTCGTCGCCGGTCGCAGGTTCGTCGCCGGTCGCGGGCTCGTCGCCGGTCGCGGGACCGGCGGTCGGGGACGCGTCCGGGGGCCGCCCGCCCCCGCTCACGAGGACTCACCTCCGAGCCCGGCGCCGGCGGCGTCGGGAACGGTGCCGGTGCGTTCGAGGAACACGTCCTCGAGGTCCGGCTGGACCGTCCGGATGTCGGAGACGGTGACGCCGGCCGCGCGGAGCGCGTCCGTCAGCTCGTACAGTCGGTCGCCCCCGGCGGCCACCGTCACCGCGGGCGGGGTCGCCTCGCGGTCGACCCCGACGATTTCGAACCGCTCGCGGAGCCCGTCGACCGTCTCCGCGTCCAGGTCCGGGCTCGCCACGCGCACCGCGTCGCTCGCGGCGGCGCCCAGCAGCGCCTCGACGGTGTCGTCCGCGACGATCCGACCGTTCGACAGCATCACGACACGGTCGCACACCGCCTCGATCGTCGTCATGTCGTGGCTGCTGACGACGATGGTGAGCCCCTCCTCGGCGGCGAGCCGGCGCAGCTCCGCCCGCAGCGTCCGCGCGCTCTCGACGTCGAGCCCGAGCGTCGGCTCGTCGAGGAAGACCAGCTCGGCGCCGCCCGCCAGCACGCTCGCGAGCGACACCTTCTGTTTCATGCCACGGGAGAGGTCGCGAACCGGCGTGTCGGCCTTGTCGGCCAGGTCGAGGCGGTCGAGTAGCCGGTCGTGGCGCGCCGCCACCGAGTCGGGGTCGACGCCGCCGATCGTCGCGAAGTACCGGAGGTTCTCCCGGACCGTGAGCCGCCAGTAGTCGTTTCGCGCGCCCTCCAGCATCGCGTCCACGTCCGCGTAGGCCGCCCGGCGACCGTCGCGCACGTCGGTGCCGAACACCCGCACCGACCCCGCGTCGGGGATGACGATCCCCAGCGCGCACTTGATCAGCGTCGTCTTGCCCGCGCCGTTCGGCCCGAGCAGACCCACGACCGACCCGCGCTCGACCCTGAGGCTCACGTCGTCGACCGCGACCACGGCGTCGTCGCCGTCACCGAACCGCTTGGTGAGCCCCTCGACCGCGAGGGCCGGCGGGCCGGGCTGATCGTCGGGCGATTCCGCGCCGCGTGTCGCGTCCGTCTCGTCGCGCTCGCGGGGACCGCCGCGCGCGCTCGTCGCGCTCCGTGCCATCGCCCGCCGTACGGGCCGGCGGCGGATATATCCGCGCTCGCCGGCGACCCCCGGCGTGGACCTCGACCGCTTCGCCGCGGACGCCCCCTGCGACGACGCGCCCGGCGACGCCCGCGTCTGCGTCGTCGCGACCCGGCCGGACACCTTCGAGCGCTGCCGCGACGGCTTCTACCCCGCGCCGCGGTCGTACGACCGCACCCGCGCTGCCTTCGACTACATGGCCTTCTATCGGACCGCGCCGGCGTCCGCGGTCACGCACTACGCCCGCGTCGTCGACCGGACCGAACAGACCCGAGGCGAGCCGGGACCGATGGCCGAAGCCGACTGGGAGGCGCTCATCGACCCGTTCTCCGAGGAGCGCGTCGTGATCGTCTTCGCGTTCGACGACCTCGTGCCGCTGGAGCGCCCCGTCGAGAACGACCTGAACGGCGTGCGCGGCGCGTGGTACTGTACCGTCGCAGATCTGCGCGCGGCGGAGACGCTGTCGGGGCTCCGCGACCGGTCCGAAACCTGATCTGCCGGGCGAGTCCGCCCGTCCGTCACGGCCCCGTAGCGCCGACGGCGTAGAGAGAGTTCGCCGCCAATTTTAAGTGAGTGGGTGTAAAGAGTGTTTTACTGTAAAGCGCGGTTGACACCGCGTGCGCCACGCCATGACCGACAGACCGTCACGCCCGGTCCGGGTCCTCGCGCCCGCGGCCGGTCAGGGAGGTGAGCCCGCATGATAGAGCCCGTCACCGCCGTCGCGCTCGGCTACATACTGGTGCTGTTCGCCGTCGGAGCGTACGCCGAGCGGCGGTTCGCCGCGGCCGATCCGCTGTTGAGCGTCCCCGGATGGGTCCGCACCGTCGTCGCCGGACTCGCGCTGGGCGGCCCCTGGCTGGTGTACTTCGCCGGCCTGCTGCCCGTCTCGGACGGCGCCGTCGCCCACGCGGTGGTGCTGACCGCCGCGCTGGTGCTGTGGGTGCTCGCCGAGCGGGTGGTCGGGGTCGCCGACCGAGGCGGTGCCGGTGCCTGCTGACGCCACCGGGCCGTCGAGCGAGGACTGGCTCGCGGCCCAGACTCGCTACCGCCGGCTGTCGACGGGGTCGCTGCTCGGCGGCGTCGCCGGCCTGTTGACCGCCGACGCCGCCGGCTTCCCGCTGGTCGCCGTCGGCGTCTACTGGCTGGGGGTCGTCGGCTTCTTCGCGGTCCGGCGGGCGGCGCCGATGACGCTGTTCGACGAGCGCGACTGCGCCCTGGAGCGCCGCGCCAGCTACGACGCCCTGCGCGTGGTCGGCGGCGCGCTCATCGTCGCGGCACCGGCGGCCGCCGCCCTGGAGCAGACGGGCCGGCTGACCGTCCCGCCGGTCGTCGACGGGGCGCTGTTCGGCGTCGCGACCACCTTCGGCGTCTTCGGGCTCGCATACCTCGCCCGGCGGTACGCATGAGAAACGACGTCCGCGAGCGCCGGGAGGCGGCGGGGCTCAGTCAGGGCGACCTCGCGGCCGCGCTGGAGGTGTCCCGACAGACGGTCAACGCCATCGAGCGGGACCGCTACGACCCCTCCGTCGAGCTCGCGTTCAAGCTCGCACAGTTCTTCGACTGCCACATCGAGGAGCTGTTCGACCCCGACCTCGACTGGGAGCCGCCCCGGGAGTGAGTGGCGGACGGGAATCGGCGTCGACGCGTGGATTCGCGCCCCCGGACGGTGTTCTCCACGGGAGAGGCCCGACGCCGCGTCGACGTCACCCGCCGTCGGCGCGCACCGAGGGCGTCGCCGCGTCGACGCGCGCGATCCGTTCGCGGTCGCCCGGCTCGGTCGCGGCGTGATCGGGATGGAGACACGCGAACAGCGCCTCCAGCGAGTCGACGAGCCGGTGGCTCGGTCGGTTGAACAGCCCGTTGCCGTCGACGGCGTAGACGCGACCCTCCGCGACCGCCGCGATCTCGTCGGACCCGGGCCGTGCCGCGAGGTCGTCGACCGCGTCGACGGCGCGGTCGCGGTCGAACCCGCAGGGCGCGACGACGAGCGCCTCCGGGTCGTGTGCCCGCAGGTCCTCCCACGCCACCGGCTCGGAGGGGCCGTCCGGCTGGAACGCGGGGTCGCCGCCGGCGAGCTCGACCATGTCGCGCACCCAGTGGCCCGCCCGGAGCGGCGGCTCCGTCCAGTCGAGGACGGCGACGCGGGGCCGGCCCGCGTCGGCGACCGCCCGCTCGGCGCGCTCGCGGACCGCGTCGACGCGCTCACGGAGGTCGGCCCGGAGGTCGCTCGCCGCCGCCTCCGCGCCGACCGCGGCGCCGATGCGTTCCACGTCGTCGAGCGCGTCCCCGAACGAGTGGGGGTCCAAGGCGAGCACGTCGGGCTCGGGGTCGAGGCGCGCGGCGGCCGCGCGGACCTCGCTCGCGTCGACCGCGCAGACGTCGCAGGTCGCCTGCGTGACGAGCAGGTCCGGTTCCAAGGCGGCGAGCCGATCCTCGTCGAGGTCGTAGACGGCGCCGTCGACGTCGCGCATCTGCTCGTCGACCTCGGCCGCGGAGCGGTCGGCGTGGTCGACGACCGTGCTCGTCAGCGTCGGCAGGTCGTGGGCCGCGGGCGGGTGGTCGCCGCTGTGCGACACGCCGACCGGCTCGACGCCGAGCGCGAACAGCGTCTCCGTGGCGGAGGGGAGGAGGGAGGCGACGCGCATACGTGAGGGGAGGCGCTCGGGGATCAAAAGTCAGGGGTTCGGCTCGCCGACGACATCGGCGGCCGCCGCCGCGTACGCGGCCGCGAGGTCGCCGTTCGGGAGGGCGTCGCGCGCGGCCGCACAGCCCCACCGGACCCGGTCGCGCCGCTCGCCGGGCGGGAGCTTGTTCGTCGCCACCGTCTCCGCGGTGTCGAGCAGGGCGCGCGCGGTGTCGGCGTCGCCGCGCTCGGCGGCCGCCTGCGCCTCCGCGAGCAGTTGGTCGAGGCTCGCCCGCACGTCGTGGGGCACCTCGTCGGGGTCGGTCACGGCTGCGTTCGGTCCTCTTTGCCCTCGCCCGCCAGCCTCGCGAACGCGAACTCGGTACTACTCCCGAGGGGGTCGGTCGCGGTCCGCGTCTCGACGTCAGTGAACCCCGCCGCCCGGAGCTGGTCGAGCGTGCGCTCGCGGCCGGGCGCGGAGAAGAACATCTCCCCGCCCATCCAGCCGCGGCGAACCGTCTCGAACCGGCCGCTCGGGAGGGTCATGAGAACCCGGCCACCCGGGCGGAGGACGCGGGCGAACTCGTCGTACACCTCGGGGTGGCGCTCGCGCGCGACGTGAAACACCGCGTGGTACGCCGTGACCGCGTCGAAGCGGTCGGCCGCGAACGGGAGCGCGGACATCTCGCCGTGGACGAGGCGGGCGTCGGGCACCGTCTCGGCCGCGAGCTCGAGCCCGCGCCGGGAGACGTCGAGTCCGACGCTGCCCGGCGGCAGGTTCGCGAGGGTGCGGGCGCCGTCGCCGCAGCCCACGTCGAGGACGGACGGATCGGCGGCGGAGTCGGTCTCGGGGTCGTCCGCGAGGGCGTCGCGCAGGTCGTCGATCAGCGCCGCGTCCGAGCCGTCGGGGTCGCGGCGGGCGGCGTACGTCTCCGCGACCTCGTCCCACGCGCGGCGCACCGCATTGCGGTCCATGCGGGGCGTACGAGCGCGAGCGACAAGATTGCTCGGGGAAATCGGCGAGGATGGGGCGTCGGCTGCGCGGGGGTCAGCGAACCGACGACTCGCCCGTAACGACGCGGGGCCGGCGAGACGACGGTCGGGCATTTATGCCGCTGCCGCGCGACGCCGACGCATGGAGATTCTCCACACCTGCCTGAACGTGGCGGACGCCGACCGGGCCGCCGACTGGTACGTCGACGAGCTCGGGTTCGAGCGCTCCTGGGAGTTCACGGTCGCGGACGGCGACACGCGCAACGTGTACGTCGCGGACGGCAACGGCGTCGAGTTCCAGCTGTCGGACACGCCCGGGGAGGCGCCGAGCGCGGACGGCGACCGCTACGACCACGTCGCCGTCGGCGTCGACGACGTGGACGCGGCGTTCGAGGACGTCGACCACCACGGCGTCGTGGAGGCGCCGACCGACCACCCGGAGGCCGGCGCGCGGGTCGCCTTCGTGAAGGACCCCGACGGCCACGTCGTCGAGCTGATCGAGCCGCTGTGAGCTGACCTCGCGAACCGCGGTCGACAGGAAGCCGGGTTAGCGGTCTGCGCGGCGGACTACGGCGACGAGGAGTAACGCGGCCACGACGGCGACTCCGACCGCGCCGAGCGTCCGGGGCGAGACCAGCGCCGGCTCGGCGGTCGCGGCGTCGCCGTCGATCGGCCGGTCGGCGGCGATCGGGTCGCCCTCCTCGTCGAGGAACGCCCCGTTCACGTCGCCGTCGCCCTGTGCGAGCGGGCTTCCCGCGAACCCGACGCCGACAGCGAGCAGCAGCGCGACGATCACGGCGAGCGTCGAGACGCGGGCCGAGGGTCGTCTCATCCGGCGATCACTACCGTGCCCGCGTCGTCGGTCCGGGTGCGGCGGCGTATCGAACTCATGCGTGGAACTCCGTGGCGAAGCTATCGGAGCGAGTACCGCGACGGTCATAGTATTTCGCCGACAGAACGACTTCGATGAGATCCTGAGGACGTTCAGGACGGGCCTGAAATTCGGAGCGAACGCGTCGACGCAGCCGCTCTTCGGCACGGAGCGCGCATAGAAAATCGGGGTTCGAGGCGGGGTCGTGCCCGACCGCGTCAGTCGTCGGCCGGGGCGCGCGGCTCCGCCGGGGGCTCGGTCTCCTCCGTCTCGCCCGCCGGCTCGTCGACCGCGTCGACGTCGGGGGTGTCGTCGAGCTCGTCCGCCTCCTCGGACCGGTGACGCGCCTGGACCTCCTCCCAGGTCATCGCCTCGTCGTGGTGGTGGCACATGACAACGAGTAGCAAGGGACGAACGCTTCTAAAGGTTACGCCGAATCGAACGGGAGACGCGTTCTCGCGGCCGGTTACGCGTCGCCGTGGGGCTTCACCAGCACCTTGATCGCCTCGCGCTCGTCCATCATCCGGTACCCTTCGGCCACGTCGTCGAGGCCGACCGTCTCGGTGAAGACCGGCGCGGGGTCGAGCGTCCCCTGGAGCACGTCCGTCATCAGCTCGTCGGCGTACGCGCGGACGGGGGCGACGCCGCCCGCGAGCGTGACGTTCTGGCCGAACATGCCGAACACGTCGAGTCCCGCCTCCTCGACGCCGTAGGGGACGCCGACGTACCCGATCGTCCCGCCGGGACGGACGGCGTCGATCGCGGTGTTCATCGCGCTCGCGGCGCCGACGCACTCCATCACGTGGTTCGGCCCGCCGTAGGTGAGCTCTCGGATGCGCTCGACCGCGGCCTCCCCGCGCTCGGAGACGGTCTCGGTGGCGCCGAACTCCGCGGCGAGTTCGAGGCGGTCCTCGTGGTGCCCGACCGCGACGATGCGCTCGGCGCCGAGCCGGCGGGCCGCGAGGACGCCGCAGAGCCCGACCGCGCCGTCACCGATGACGGCCACGGTCGACCCCTCCTCGACGCCCGCGCTGACGGCCGCGTGATGGCCGGTGCCCATGACGTCGGTGAGCGGGAGTAGCGACCGGAGCGTGTCCTCGTCGTCGGCGTGCCGGTCTGGGACGCGGACGAGGGTGCCGTTGGCGTGGGTCGAGCGGACGTACTCGCCCTGGCCGCCGCCGTTGTCGCCGCCCCACGAGTCGCCGTTCTCGCAGGACGTGTGGAGCCCCTTCCGGCAGAACTCGCACTCGCCACAGGAGATGGCGAAGGGGGCGAGGACGCGGTCGCCCGGGTCGACGGCGGTGACATCGTCGCCCACCGCCTCGACGATTCCCATCGGCTCGTGGCCGACCGGGGAGCCCGCGTCGCGGTCGCTGTCGCCGCGGTAGAACCAGAGGTCGGAGCCGCAGATCGCGGTGTGGGTGACGCGGACGATCGCGTCCGTGGGGGCCTCGATCTCGGGGCGGGGTCGCTCTTCGACGCCGATCTCGCCGGGGCCGTTGAAGACGGCTGCGCGCATACCGTCGATGCGGCGCGAACGCACAAAAGCGCGGCGTCAGCGATCCCGTCGGCTCAGATCCCGCCGCCGGCCATCGCGAACAGCGCGACGGCGATGACCGCGAACAGCCCGCCCACGCCCGCCTTGATCGTCCCCGTGTCCAGCGCCGTCGAGACGTACGGCGCGACCTGGCCGCCGAGCGTCGTCGCCGGGACCGTCCAGACGACCATGTTCCACGGCGTCGTCGCCAGGTCGATCGCGTGGCCGCCGACCAGTCCGCCGCCGAACACGTGAACCACCGAGGCCAGCACGGCCGTCGTCGCGACGACGATGTGGTTCGTGCCGATGGCGACGCGCACCGGCACCTGCGTGCGGAGCATCGAGATGATCCCGAGCTCGCCGATGCCGAAGCCGGCGAGCCCCTGGAACACCCCGCCGACGCTGTAGTTGAGGAACCGTTCGAGGTAGCCGCCCCGGGAGTACGTGTAGTCGTCGCCGTCGCGGTCGACGCGGGTGACGGTGCCGGAGTCGTCGGTGTCGACGCCCGCGGGCCCGAGCTTGTTCTCGTCGTCGGGGAGGTCCCGCGCCGACCCGCCGTCGGTCGCGACCTCCTCGTCCGCCTCGCTTTCGGTCGGGTCGCCGTGAGCCAGATTGGCCTTGAAAAGCAAGTACGCGGCCGCCAGCAGGGCGATCCCCAACAGCGCGTGGAACAGGGGCTCGGGGATGACGAAGGAGAGCAGCGCCCCGCCGACCACGAAGGGGATACCCCCCAGCACGAGCGACAGCGAGAGACGCCGGTCGACGAGCCCGTACTGGATGAACGCGAGCGACGAGCTCGACAGGCCGAACGACTCGCTGATGAGCCCGATCTGTACCAGCGTCGTCGGCTCCAGGGGATACGCGACCAGCGGGAAGACGAAGATGAGGAACGGCACGAACAGCGCCGACCCGCTTATTCCGACGGTGTTGACGACGGTGGCGCCGGTGGCGAACGCCAGGAACAGCCACCAGTACTCGGTCCAGTAGCCGACCCCGGCGTCGGGGGGCGTCGGCGCGAAGGCGTACACCCCCGCGACGAACAGGAGCGGGGCGAGGAACACGAAGACGTGCTGATAGCGCAGAAAGGCGCGCTGAACGTCGCTCGACAGTGACGTGCTCATTGAGGCGTGGAACGCGAATTACGTGTGATGTCATAAATTCGTTTCCACACGTCACGATAGTTATGAACGATCGTCAACGTCTATGATTCCGCCGTAGCGGCCTTCGTGACGGCGAAGGACGAACGGCCGATCGAACGTTTCCGCGGCCCGAAATGAACGCACTGTGACAGAAAAGAAACGGTTAAACGGAGCCGTCGGTCACCCGTGGATCGAACGATGACGCGGAAGATCGGGACCGCGGCGCGCGGCGGTTCGGGGACGACGACGGGCGCTCTGCGAGCGCGGGGGACGGCACGGTGAGTGACGGCCCAACCCTGCGGATCGGCGAGGAGTCGGGCGACGCCGACGACTCCGTCCCGGCGCCGGTGCCGCCGGACGACCCGGAGGCGTGGTACGCGCCCGACGTCCGGGCGCAGTACGAGGCGGCTCCCGGCGTGGTCGCGACGGTCCGCGAGCGCGACGGCGGGCGGTTCGGCTACGACGTCCGCGAGCCGCCGCTGTCGCCCGCCGACGAGCGCGCGCTCGAGCGCGTCCGCAACCACTTCTCGGCGGTCGGCCACCGCCGCCCGCTCACGCGGGTCGGCGTCGTCGAGCGCGCCGAGCGCGGGTTCGAATCGAAGTACGAGCAGGCGATCGACCGACTGGTCGACGCGAGCGCTGCCGCGCGCCGGCGGATCGATTACCACGCGCTGCGGGAGTTCCGGCTGCTCGGCGAGCTCACCCCGGTCGCCTTGGACGACCGGATCGCGGTGGCCGACATCGGAGACGACCGCGAACTGGTGGTCCACACCGAGACGTTCGCCCCGCTCGAGACCGGCATCGACGCGGACGCCGACTACGTCGAACGGGTGGCCGCCGAGCGACTTGCGCAGTACGCCGTCGAGTTCGCCGGGCTCGCGGTCGACGTGGTCGTCTACCGCGAGCGGCTGCTCGGCTCCGACGCGTTCGAGACGAAGTACGCCGTGTTGGAACCGGACCTGCTCCCGGGCGACGAGGCGCTCATCGAAGAGTGTAAATCGCGGATCTGGGAGACCACCGTGAGCGACGTGGTGGAGGACCGCGAGTCGTTCGTCGCCGCCCGCGCGCGCCGATTCCTCTCGCGGCGGCTGACCGCGCGTAACACCCGCGAGTGGTTCGACGCCGCGGTCCACCGGGTGAGGTCGGCGCTCGCTGACCGGGGGCTCGCCGCGCCGCCGGTCGACTCGCGGTACGCCCGCGACCGGCTCGACGACCTGGCGTACTACGTGTTGCGCGACTTCGTCGGGGAGGGGATCCTCACGGTCCCGATCCGCGACCCCCACCTCGAAGACGTGGAGGCGAACCGCGTCGGCGAGCGCGTGAAGGTCGTTCCGCGGGCGTCGATGCTTTCGGGCGCGGCGGGCGAGGCGGAGAGCTTCGAGGCCGACGACGCCCCCGAAGCCGGCGCCCGTATCCCGACGAACCTCGCGTTCGGAGAGGAGACGACGTTCGTCAACGTCGTCACGGGGATCGCCGCCCGCGACGGCACGGAGCTGAACGCCTCGACGCCCTCCGCGAAGGTGAACCTCGAACTGGACGGGGTGCCACAGACGATCCGGTGTGCGGTGGCGCTCCCGGTCATCTCCGAGGGCGGCCCGCACGTCTCGATCCGGAAGCAGCGGGCGGACGCGCTCACACCGGTCGACCTGATCGGTCGGGGAACGCTGTCGTCCGACCTGGTGACGCTCTTGTGGCTGCTGTACGAACACCGCGGCGTCGTCCTCTTCGCCGGCCCGACCGGCGTGGGAAAGACGACGCTGCTGAACGCCCACGCGCCGTTCATCCCCTTCGACGCCCGCCCGGTCTCCGTCGACGAGGGGTCCCGCGAGGTCCGACTTCCCCACGAGACGGGCGTCTCGCTCACCACCCGGGACCACGAGGACGCCTACAAGTCGGTGGGCATGGCGGAGCTGATGACCGAAGCCAACTACCTGAATCCCGACGTCGAGGTGATAGCCGAGATCAACACGCCCGAGAGCTTCGAGACCTTCGCGGAGAGCCTGAACACCGGCCACGGCGTGATCGGGACGACGCACGCGGAAGACGTCGAGGCGCTGGCCAACCGCCTCCGCGACCGGGACCTGTCCGCCCGTCTGCTCCGCGAGGTCGACCTCGTCGTCTTCCCCCGACAGGTCGACGGCGAGCGCTACGTCTCCCGGGCGATCGAACCCCTCTCCGAGGCCGCGTACGACGGCCTCGACCCGGAGGCGAAACGGAGCCCGACCGGCGACCCGAAACGGGGCGGGGCGGGCGTCGTCGAGACCGGCGCAGAGTCCGTCCCCTACAACACGGTCGCCTGGCGCGACGGCGACGGGGCGTTCCGATTCCCCGGTGCCCCGGGCGGCGACGGAGCCGAGGGAGCGGGCGCGACTCGGTCGAGCGACGCTCCGGGCGGCGGTCGCGGGGGTGGCCCGCGGTTCCGCGTGTTCGACCGGATCGCGAACCGGACCGATCGGGACCGCGAGGCCGTCGCCGCCGAGTTCGAATCGAAGCGCCGGTACGTCGAGTACCTCGTGCGGGATGGGGTCGACGGCCCGGACGAGCTCTTCGAGTTCCTCGCCGACCTGCGCACCGACGAGGCGGCGACCGTCGAGCGCGCCGCCCGGACGATGGATCGGGGCGACGAGAGAGCCGAGCGCGCGGAGGAGGGGCGGCGGTGAGCCGGCGTCGCACGACCGGGACGGCCGGGGCGGGCGCGAACGAGTCGCTCGCGACGGGCGGCCGGCTGGCGGTCCTCGACCGCGTCTGCTACGCGCTGTTCGCGCGGCACGCGAGCGACCGCCGACACGACGCCGATCGGAAGCGGTACCGCGGCACCGCGCTCGACACCGGCTTCGAGACGTACCTCTCGCGGGCCTACGGCCTCTCGTGGGTCGTCGCGGTCGCCGTCTTCCTCCCGGCGTTGGTCGTCGCCGCGGGGGCCGCGCCCGCGGTCGCGGCCGCGGTCGAGGCGCGGTTCGGCGCGGCGCTGCTCTCGTCGGGACCGACGGCGGCGCCCGCGCCGACGCCGGACTCGGTCGGCCCGCTCCGGACCGGGCGGGCCGCGCTGCTCGTCGCGGTCGCGGTCGCGCTCCTCGCGAAGCGCGCGACCGTGGCGGCCGCCGGGCTCGGCCTCCGGTGGGTGGCCTCGACGCGTCGGACGGACATCGAGCGCACTCTCCCCGGGGCGGTGCGGTACCTCGAACTGCTCTCCTCGGGGAGCGACGAGCCGCGGGCGATGCTCCGGAAGGCGGCCGACGGCGACGCGTACGGCGGCACCGCGACCTCGCTGCGAAAGGCGCTCAACGCCGCCCGCCTCGCCGGGAGCTTAGACGAGGGGCTCCGGCGGGTCGCCCGGGACACGCCGTCGCGGGAGCTGCTCGCGCCGTTCCTGTTGAAGTTCCGGAAGCACGCCGCGACCGGCGACGCGGCGCTCTCGGAGTTCCTCGCGACCGAGCGCCGAATGTTATCCCACCGACAGGACCGCGCCCGGAAGCGGGCCCGGCGGTTCCTCGAACTGCTCACGGAGCTGTTCGTCGCCCTGCTGGTGTTGCCGGCGCTGATCGTCATCGGCGCGACCGCGCTGTCGGTCGTGATCCCCGAGCTGCTTCCGCCGGTTCCCACGCCCGTCGGCGTGGTGCCGACGCGGGCGGTCGTCCTCTACGGGGCGGTCGCGTTCCTCGTCGCGTTCGGGCTCGCGGCCGCGGTCGCGGTCGGGACGCTCCGGCCGCCGAGCCAGCGCGCGAGCTACGAGACGCCCGCGAGCCCGCGGGCGGTCCTCGAGACGGCCGGCCGCAACCCCGCGAGCACGGCGGTCGTCGTCGCGGGGCCGGCCGCCGCGCTCGCGGGCTGGCTCGCGCTCGCGGGCTACACGCTTGTCAACGTCGTCCTGCTCGGGTACGCCGCCTTCGCGGTGCCGGTCGGACTCGTCGCGGCGCGACGCACCCGGATCGACGACGCGAAGGACCGCGAGCTGGCCGACTTCGTCCACGCCGTCTCGGGCCACGTCGCGCAGGGGCGTCCGCTCGAAGCCGCGGTCGCGGCGGTCGCGCGCGACGCGGACCTCGGCGTCCTCGACGACGACGTGGCCGACCTCGCGTTCGCGCTGCGCTCGACGACGGCGCCCGAGGAGGCGACCCGAGCGGGCGCCGGCCCCGCCGGGGAACCGGCCGCGGTCGACGTCCGCGCGGCCGCGATCGATCGGTTCGTCGACCGCGTGGGAACCCCCCTAGCGGCCGCGACCCTCGGGCTCGTCACGGGCGCGCTGAACGCCGGCGGCGACGCCGACGCGGTGTTCGAGACGCTCCGGATCGAGGTCGGGCGGCTGTACAGCGAGCAGCGCGCGCTCCGCTCGTCGATGCAGCCGTACATCGCGGTCGGCTGGGGCGCGGCGGTCCTCGTCGCCGGCGTCGTCGCGGTCGTGAACACGCAGGTGGTCGACGCCGCGCGCCTCGCTGAGATCGCCGCCGCCTCGGAGGCGGTCTCGGAGCCGAGCGGGGTTCATCCGGAACTGGAGCGCTTCCGGCTGTACGTCGTCACGCAGGCGACGGTGCTGGCGTCCGGGTGGTTCGCCGGGACCGCGGCTCGGGGGCGCTACGCCGCGCTGCTTCACTCGGGCGTGCTGGTGGCGTGCTGTTACGTGGTCTTTACCGTGGGTGGGTTGGTGTGAGCAACGGAGAGAAGGACTGAGGACCCGGCACGTCCCGGACGTCAGTCGACCGAGTTCCAGTCTACTTCGTCCGCGTACTCCTCGCGCATGAGGTGACAGCCGATCGTCTCGCCGTCGACCGCGTGGTCGGTCGGGTCCTCCTGCTCGCAGACCTCGCCGATCTTCCGCGGGCAGCGCGGGTGGAAGCGACAGCCGGAGGGGACGTTCGACGGGTCCGGCACGTTCCCCTCGAGGAAGATCCGGTCGTCGTCGTCCTCCAGGCCGGGGATCGCTGACAGCAGCGACTCGGTGTACGGGTGGTACGGCGGCTCGAACACCTCCGCCGTGGGGCCGTGTTCGACGATCTCACCGAGGTACATCACCGCGACGCGGTCGCAGACGTACTCGACGACGGAGAGGTCGTGGCTGATAAGCAGGTACACCAGCCCCAGCTCCTCCTGGAGGTCGGCCAGCAGGTTCAAGATCTGCGCCTGGACGGAGACGTCGAGCCCGCTGACCGGCTCGTCGAGGATGAGCACCTCGGGGTTCACGGCGAGGGCGCGGGCGATCCCCACGCGCTGCTGTTGGCCGCCGGACAGCTCGTGCGGGTATCGTTCGAGGTGCGACTCGTCGAGGCCGACCGCGTCGATCAGTTCCGCGACGCGGTCCGGGCGGCCCGGCTGCGCGCCGATGTCGTGGAGGTCCATCGGCCGGCGAACGATCTGACGGACCGTTCGCCGCGGGTTCAGACTCGACTGCGGGTCTTGGAAGACGATCTGGAGGTCGCGGCGTAGCGAGCGGAGCTCGTCGGACTCCGCCGTCGTCACGTCGGTCTCACGGTACGTCACCGAGCCGTCGGTCGGCTCGATGAGGCGGAGCAGCGTCCGGGCGGCCGTCGACTTGCCGCAACCGGACTCGCCGACCAGCCCCAGCGTCGAGCCGGCCTCGATCTCGATGTCGATACCGTCGACCGCCCGGACAGGATCCGGGTCGCCGAGGAGTCGCCCGAGAAGGCTGCTCGTGTCGAAGTGTTTCGTCAGCCCCTCGGCCTCTAGGACCGGGCCGGACGCGTCGTCGGTCCGGTCGTCGATGCGGTCCGTCTGCCAAGAGAGCGATCCCGACTCGTGGTCGTAGTCGTACGCCATCTCCTCGACGTGTTCGTGTCGGTAGCAGGCGACCGAGCGCCCGGGGTCGTCCGGGACCGGCTCCAAGTCGGGATGCGCCTGGCGACACTCCTCGGTCGCGCCCGGACACCGGTCGGCGTACTTACACTCGGCCGCGGAGCCGGTGAGGTCCGGCATCTGCCCCTCGATCACGTCGAGGCGGTCGCGGTCGTCGGGGGCGGTCGCGTCGTCGACGCTCGTGATACTCGCGAGCAGCCCCTTGGTGTACGGGTGACGCGGGTCGGTGAACAGCGCCTCGGCCGGACCGGACTCGACGATGCTCCCGGCGTACATCACCGCGACGCGGTCGCAGATCTCGCGGACCACCCCGAGGTCGTGGGTTATGAAGAGGATTGACATTCCCAACTCCTCGCGGAGGTCGTCGAGCAGCTCTAAGATCTGCGCCTGAATCGTCACGTCGAGCGCCGTCGTCGGCTCGTCCGCGACGAGGAGGTCCGGCTCGGACGCGATCGCGATCGCGACGACGACCCGCTGTTTCTGTCCGCCGGAAAACTCGTGCGGGTAGTCGTCAGCGCGCGTCTCCGCGTCGGGGATCCCGACGCGGTCGAGGAGGTCGACCGCCTCTCGGCGCGCGGCGCTGCCCGAGAGGTCCCGCGCCGCCTCGACTGCCTCCGCGACCTGCCGCCCCACCGTCATCGTGGGGTTCAGCGTCGACGTGGGGTCCTGAAACACCATCCCGGTGTTCTCGGCGCGGAACTCGCGGAGGCGCTCGGGCGAGAGGGACAGCACGTCGGTCCCCTCGAACTCGACGCTCCCGTCGGCGATCTCGCCCGGATCGTCGATGAGGCGGAGGACGGAGCGAGCGGTCGCGCTCTTGCCCGCGCCGCTTTCGCCGACGAGGCCGAGGATCTCCCCCCGGTCGAGGTGGAAGTCCACTCCGTCGACGGCGTTGACGACGCCCTCGTCGGTGCGGAACACCGTCGAGAGGCCGCTGACGGTCAGCAGTCTGTCTTCCGTGCCTGTTCTACCGGTCGACGCTGGTGTCGACGCCTGTCGTGGGGATGTCGTGCGTTCACTCGTCATGCTCGGCTCCGAGTTCCGTGCTCACGGTCGGATCGAGGACGTCGCGAATGCCGTCGCCGAGGAGGTTGAACCCGAGGACGGTCGCAGCGATCCCGAGCCCCGGGAAGATCGCCATCCACGGGGCCTGCGTGAGGTACTGTTTCGACTGCCTGATCATCAGTCCCCACGACGGCTGTGGTGGCTGCGCACCGAGTCCGAGGAACGACAGGCCCGCGGCCGCGAGGATGGCGAACGCGAGACTGATCGACGCCTGAACGATGATCGGCGCGGCGGCGTTGGGCAGGACCTCGCGGAACAGGACGCGACTGTCCCGCTCGCCAAGCGCCTTCGCGGCCTCGACGAAGTCCTCCTCGACGACCGAGACCACCTCGCTTCGGGTGACCCGAGCGAAGTACGGGATGTACGTGATCCCGATCGCGATCATCGCGTTCGTCAGCGACGGCCCGAGGACGGCGACCACGGTGAGCGCCAGCAGGATCGGCGGGAAGCTCATCAGGACGTCCATCGACCGCATGATCGCGTCGTCGACGTTCCCGCCGATGTACCCCGCGATCGCGCCAAGCGGGACGCCGGCCGCGGTGGCGATGCCGACGCTCAGCCCGCCGATGTACAGGCTGATGCGAGCGCCGAGGACGATCCGGAGGAGGATGTCCCGACCCAGGTGGTCGGTCCCCATCGGGTGCGCGAGGCTCGGCGGCTGGAAGCGGTTCGCGATGTTCAGGGCGTTGGCCTGTTCCAGAGAGACGAACAACGGACCGAGCAGGCCGACTGCGAGCAACAGCCCGATGAGCACCGTTCCGGCGACGGCCTTCGAGTTCGACCGGTACCGGTCGAACAGCTCGGCGAGCTTCCGGCGGCGGGCGTCTGTCAACCACCGCGCCGCGTCCGCGTTCTGGGTCGCCATCAGGCACCACCCCCGGCCTGGACGCGCGGGTCCAAGACCGCGTACAGGAGGTCGACGACGAGGTTACTGAGCATGAACACCGTCGCGATCGTCAACACGGAACCCTGGATCAGCGTGGTGTCGCGGTTCAACAGCGCTTGGAACGCGAGCCGGCCCAGTCCCGGGTACGCGAACACCTGCTCGATGATGACGATCCCGCTGAACAAGAAGCCGATCTGGAGTCCGATCACGGTCAACACGGGGAGAAACGCGTTCCGCAGCGCGTGGCGGTAGACGATGTCGCGGTCCGGGATCCCCTTCGACTGCGCGAGCTTGACGTACCCCGATTTGAGTTCCTCGATAAGGGAGGAGCGCGTCATCCGAGTGAGGTGCGCCATCAGCGCGAACCCGAGCGACATCGCCGGTAGTAACACGTGTTTGACCCCGGCGATCGGATCGACGGCCGGGTTCACGTAGCCGGACGGCGGCAACACCGCGAAGAACTCGGCGAAGACCAGGATCAACACCAGTCCCCAGAAGAAGTCCGGGAGGCTGATCCCGGTGAACGCGACGATACTCGTCGTGAAGTCCTTCCAGGTGTTCCGGGCGCGGCCGGCGATCACGCCGAGGGGGATGGCAACCGTGACCGCGATGGTGACGGCGGCGGCCGCGAGGAAGGCGCTCGCCGGTAGCCGCTGGACGATCAGCTGTGCGACGGGGTCGCCGAACCGAAGGGAGTTACCCATGTCGCCGGTCAGCACGCCGGTCAGCCAGTCGAGGTATCGTATCCAGATCGGACGGTTCAGCCCGAGGCTCTGCCGGAGCGCCTCCAGCCGCTCGGGGCTCGCCCGGTTGCCTAAGATCAGCAGCGCCACGTCGCCCGGAAGCACGTTAACGATGCCGAAGGTGACGATCGACACGCCCAGGAGCGAGACGATCAGGAGCCCGAACCGGCGGACCGCGTACCGGACGAACCCCGCGTCGATGGCCGACCTCATTCGTCAAGCCACGTCTCGCTGAAGTTCACCTCGGTGTTGTTCGGCGCTAACACCGTATCGAGGCCGCCGACGGAGGGTTTCGCCGCCATCGCCCCGTCGCGGAACCACAGCATCGGCGACGGGACCTCCTCGTGGAGGACGCGCTGTGCCTCGCGGTAGTACTCGATCTCCTCCTCCCTGCTCGGTGCGCTCTCGGCGTTCTCAATGGCCGAGTCGAAGTCGTCGCTGGCGTACGCGAAGGAGTTGAACGACCCCTCCGAGTGGAAGAGTCCGCGGTACATCTGCGCGGGCTCCCAGCCCCCGAACCAGTTGACCATCGCCATCCGGTAGTCCATGTTCGCGGTGACCTGCGTCAGCCAGTTGCCCCACTGGAGCTCCTGGATCTCGACTTCAAGGCCGAGCTCCGAGAACGACTGCTCCATGATGGTCGCGGCGGTGACGTGCCACGGGTAGTTCGTCGTCACCTTGAACTCCAGCGGGGCGAACTCGTTCATGTCGTACTCCGACTCCTCGATGAGCGTCCGCGCCTGCTCGATGTCCTGCGGTCGCGGCTCGAGCTCGTCGTTCCGATACGGGCTGTTCGGGAAGCTCGGGGTCGCGAGCGTCGTGCCCTGTCCGAAGAGGGCGCCCTCAACCAGTTCCTGCTTGTCGATCGCGAAGTCGATCGCCCGCCGCCAGTTGACGCTGTCGAACGGCGGGCGGTCGTTGTGGAGGTACATGTGGTTGAACGCCAGCGGCCGCCAGGTAGCCGTCTGGACGTTGCTGTTCGCCCCGTCGACGTAGTCCGACATGTTGTCGAGCGGGATGTCGTTGATATAGTCGAGGTCCCCGTCGGTCAGCCCGGTGAGCCGGGTGTCGGGATCGGTCATCGTCCGCTCTTCGAGGGCGTCGACGTACGGGCCCTCCCCCCAGTAGTCGTCGAACGCCGACAGCTGGGCCCGGTTGCCCTGCTGGCGGGACTCGAACACGAAGGGGCCGGTGCCGATCGGGTTCGAGGCCTGGTCCGGGCCGGATCCCTCGGGGATGATCGCCGTACCGGTGAACGCCAGCTGTCGGAGCAGGGGGTTGTAGCGCTCGCTCATCTGGAGGACGACCGTCGAGTCGTCGGGCGTCTGGACCGACTCGACCGACGTGAACACGCCGCTGTACCGCGCGCCGACATCCGGGTTCGTGATCCGCTCGATCGTGTACCGGACGTCGCTGCTTGTCATCTCCGACCCGTCGTGGAACGTCACGCCGTCCCGGAGCGTGAACGTGTACTCCGTCCGGTCGTCGTTGATCGACCAGTCGGAGGCGAGACCGGGGCGGGTGATGTCGGGGTCGGAGGATATCTCCAGCTCGCTGGTCAGTCCGACCAGCGTCTCGTGAACGTTGTTCAGGAACCGCGACGAGGCGGCCGTCTGTGCGATGTGGATATCGAGCTCTTGGGTCACTTCGCTGTGGCCCCAGATGAGCGTGCCGCCCTCCTGCGGCTCGCCCGACGGCGCGACGCTACCGTCGGAGCCCCCGCCGTCTCCGTTCGAGCCGGCGGAGCCGTTACCGCCGGAGGCACAGCCCGCGAGCGTCGTGCCGACGCCCGCCAGTCCCGTCGCGACGAGGAACCGCCGCCTGTCGATACTCTCGTTCGTGTCCGCAGTGTTATCGCGCATTGTTGCGTGTACGTAATCGGTGAATTTGCTAACGTTTCAGTCCGAAATCGACGATCGCGTCGGGATACTCTCCGAGTTGATCCTCGGCGACGGCCGGGAGTTCCGCCTCCGTCTCGACGGCGAGGTCGTACGCCTCACGGAGCTCCGAGATCGGCTCGTCGCTGTTGTCCACCCGGAGGTTGTGGTACAGTTTCGGCTCCGGGGCCGCGATGAGCAGGGCCGCGCTTATTTTCCCGCGCTTGTCGCCGCCGGCCGCCTGTCCCGCTTCGAGCGCGGATATGAGCCGATCCGCGAACGAGCCGTCGGCGTCGGCGTAGCCACGGCTCACCTCTTCGACGACATCGGCGCTGTCGAGCATGTTGCCGGCGACCGTGTAGTCGTCCCCGGCGGTGTCGCCGGCCCAGTCGACGCAGTCAGCACCGGTGTACCGGAACGAGTCGGCGGCGGTCACGCCGTGGAGCTGACGGTACGTGTCGTGGGGGTCGTCTTCGAGAAGCGCCTCGCAGGCGGTCGACACCGAGATGCCCCTGTCGGCGAGTTCGACCGCGTTTCGTCCGTGGGATACATTCACGTACGATTGGGTCGCGACCGCCGCGTTCTCGCTCACGAACGGACACAGCGCGCCGACGCCCACGAGCGCCGTACTGACCGCGACGCCGAACGCCCCGGTTTCGGGGTCCTGTGCGGCTATCGAAAACGTTCCGGGAGCGAACTGCTCCGCGGGCGAGGTGTGATCGGGACCGTTGTTGGAACGGCCTCTGTTACTTGTTGTATTGCCAGTCACAGCCATGGTAATACATGACAAAATATAACATAAATCTTATCCTTAAAGACAAAAAGGCCTGCTTACGTGCGAAGATCTATATATTCCGATAATCAAGGCGTATTCAGTCGGTTGTAAGCGAGTTACCGCCCGGAACCGAACTTTCGAACGCAAGGGCGAGTGGTTGGCCGGCGTCTCACTCGGCGCGGCCGTCTGAGCGCGACACGACCCTTTTCTGCCGCCCCCGCGTATATCGAACCCCATGGACGAGAAGACCGCCGACCTCCGCGACCTGTTCGTCGAGGCCACCGGCGCCGAGACGGTCACCGAGCGTCAGGACGCGGAACGGGGAACCCTCGTCGACCGCGACGACGAGGCCACGGACGAGCGCCTCCGCGACCTCGTCGCCGCGATGCGCGAGCGGTACGGCTTCTCGACGCCCCTCGACGACGCCGCCTACGCGCTGGTCGCCCGCGGCCGGTTCGCGGACGAGGGCGACGCCGCGATCGCGGCGGCGATCCGGGAGGCGCTCGAAGCGCGGGAGAACGGTGACGGCGATACCGAGGTCGACGCCGAGACGGTCCGAAAAGCACGCCTCGACCTCCACCTCGTCCGCGAGTCGGACCGCGAGGTCGACGTGGACGGCGGCGGGGGCGAGGAGGGCGCCGATCCGCCCTTCGAGTACGCCGACCTGAAGCGCCTGACCGCGGCCGGCAACTCGATCGTCGAGTGCGCCGAGGAGCTGGAGGCCCCGCCGGACACGGTCGCCCGGTACGCCGCGGTCGCGCGCACGGATATCGCCTCCACGCGGGCGAACGACCGCTTCCGCGACGCGTTCCGCGACCTGCTCACCGACGCCGACATCGAGGGGTCGCTCGCGAGCGACGCCCGCGAGGACGGCCTCCGCGAGGCGACCGAGGACATCGAGACCGACGTGTCGTTATAAGTAGCTCACGGTGGCTCGGCGGCGAACACCGCCGAATTTCCCGCCGCTCTTTTATAAATAGTTACTGACGGGTCCGCGACGAACACCGCCAAAGCCCCAGCCGCGACGGCTCGGTGCGCTCGCTGCGGTCCTCGTCACTCGCTTCGCTCGCTCCTGCGGTCCTTGCGTCGCGCGCCTTCGCCCTCGCGGCTGCCCCTTTGAGTCCCGCCCCACCGCACAGCGGCCGCACCTCACGCCTCCCCAGCCTCGTCGGCCGGCCTCCGCTTCGCTCCGGCCGCCC
>NZ_SGXU01000138.1:793-1048 GCF_005435015.1 Halorubrum sp. SP9 | reverse complement strand
CACGAGGCCGTGATCTGCGTCAGGCTCCCGTAGAACCCGTACAGGTCCGTGACCGTCGCCTGGAGCAGCGTCGCCTGGTTCATCCCCGCGTGGCCCAACACGCCGGGGACGAGGTTCCCGAACATCGCGTACCCGAACACGGCGAAGACGAGCCCGAGGAACACGTTGCCGAACTCGCGCCACGTGAGGTACATCAGCGAGAGGATCACGAGCCGCGCGAGCATGTACTCGTGTTCGAGCGCGTACCCCTGCCGC
>NZ_SGXU01000138.1:0-783 GCF_005435015.1 Halorubrum sp. SP9 | reverse complement strand
GGGAAGACGGTCACCCAGCACCAGCTCGCGAAGAACGCCGACGCGGTCATCAGCGCGAGCGACGCGGGGATCAGCACGGCGCCGTCGATCCAGTCGCCGTCCGAGATGGCGAGCCGCGTCTCGTTGAGCGCGTACACGGTCAGGATGCCGCCGACGAACGCGGTCGCGAACCGCACCTGCGAGATCGCCTGCGTCTGCGCCCAGTAGAGGACGCCGGCCCAGAACAGCAGCGCCGCCCCCGTGACGGTGAGGTCGAGTCCCCGAAGGAGTCCGGACTCGGAGTCCGTCGAGGCCGTTTCCGTACTCATTGGCGCGGCTGTACCGCAGAGCGGCTGGTCGGTCGCCCGGACGTGAGTGATAGTGTCATAGTTGGTGTCTGAGTTGTCGGTTACGTATTCGATGATTTTAAATTACTGATCGGTACACCGCGGCGAACGGAGAGGAAAGCCCGGTTACCGACCGATTAGGGGCTTTCGCCTTCGGTCAGGCTGTCGTCCCAGGCGTCGTTGTCCCGGTAGTACTGGACGGCGCCGCGGTGGACCGGGATGTTCTCGCGGGCGGAGCCGAGCATGTCGGAGGTCGACTCGAAGTCGTTGAACTGCGCCTCGCCCTCGTTGACGGTGTCGTTGTGCTCGTCGACGACGCGGCACAGCTCGTAGACGGCGTCCGGGTTCGCCTCGGGGTTGAACGTGTAGTTCACCTCGAGGTTCCAGTGGAACACCTCGTCTGTGCCGATGTCGGTGCCCGCGATGGCCCAGTCGTCGTAGCTCGTGGTGCCGGTGC
>NZ_SGXU01000137.1:591-1052 GCF_005435015.1 Halorubrum sp. SP9 | reverse complement strand
AAGACGCCCATCGTCCACGTCTTCGGACGCAACGCCTCGTGGGAGCGACGCCACCTCCCTATCGTCGGCTACCGTCCGTACTTCGGGGTCCGTCAGTCTGAGTGGGTCCAGAAGGCCGAGGAGGTCGCAGAAGACGACCGCGTCCAAGCAGTCGAGACGACCGACTGGCAGGGGCGTCCCGAACAGACAATCGACGGGGAGCCGATGGTCCGTGTCGTCTGTCGCGAGCCGTCGGACGTAGGCGACCTTCGGGAGCTGTTCTATGATCCGTTCGAGGCGGACGTACTCTTTCCTGTTCGCTTCCTCGTGGACATGGCTGACACCCAATGGATCGAGGTTCCAGACAGCGTTGCGGACACCGAATACACCGTCCAAGACGCGCTGCCTGTGAGCGATGTCCGCCACGTCGAACGCTCCGAGACACCCGAGACGGTCCCGCCCCTGCGCGTCTGTACGTACGA
>NZ_SGXU01000137.1:0-574 GCF_005435015.1 Halorubrum sp. SP9 | reverse complement strand
CCAGTCGTTTCACAGGAAGGAACCGAGCGGGCGGACAACCCCGTGACGGCGATTACGGCCCACGATTCGTACACCGACGAGTACGTCGTGTGGCTGACCGCACATCCCTCGTGGGACGGTGTTGCGTACGACGAGATAGATTCCTACGAGCAAGACAACCCATGTGACGTATATATCTACGAGAACCCACATGACACCGTCGCACAGTTCTTTGAGTGGGTCACAGATCGCGACATGGACGCGCTGACAGGATGGAACGCCTCGGGGGTCGACCATCCGTACCTCGTCAACTACGCACGGCTGAACGGCATTGGCGCGGTCTACGATGCGTCGCCGCTCGGGGAGGTGTACCCGATGGACGGTGACGGGAACTTCATCAACTCCTCGTTCAAGGGGCGACTGCTCCTTGACTCGTTGTCGCTGTACCAGAAGTCACAGATTCACGAACTGGACTCCTATCGGCTCGCGGACGTGGCCGAGGCCGAGGGCGTCTCGGTCGGGAAGCTCGACTTAGAATCCGAGGTCGGTGAGACGGACGGCGAGCCAGCGATCGACTACGCCTGGAAACACGATC
>NZ_SGXU01000136.1:349-1058 GCF_005435015.1 Halorubrum sp. SP9 | reverse complement strand
GCCACCGGGTGATGCGGCACAACATGCGAAATGACCTATCAAAACTTCGTGGCTGGGCACAGCAAATGAGTGAGGAGCCAGAGCCGAGCACGCGTGCCGAACACCTCGCAACGCTCGAACGGATATTTGACAAGTGGGAGTCAATGACTGATCGTGTAAAACAGATACGCCAAGCATCTCGACAATCAAACAAAGTAGCTGGTGTTAATCCCGGGTCACTAATTGAGGACGCTGTGGCTCCAATCAACGAACAGTACCCCACCGCGACTATTTCAACTGACATATCAGTTGACGCGTCAACACAAGTGCCGGCGATACTGCTTGACGCTGTCCGAGAACTTGTGGAGAACGCAGCTAAGGCTGATACTGACGCTACGATTAATGTTGAGGTCACCCCGGCTGAAAACGAGTGGGTTGAACTCCGTGTCTGCGACGACGGACCCGGTCTCCCAGAAATCGAGGCTCATGCCCTCGAGACTGGGAACGAAACCGACCTTGATCATGGGCAGGGCCTTGGACTGTGGATGGTTCGGATGATCACCACACAGATAGGCGGAGATATCTCGGTTGAACTGAATGAGAAGGGAACGGAAATCAACCTCCACATTCCTACTAAATGACGAAAAAGTATTACATGTACAAATTCTAGAGTGAGCAACAAGCAATATCCGGGTGCGCCTACAGTAGTATGTATGTCTAGACTGCGAGG
>NZ_SGXU01000136.1:0-339 GCF_005435015.1 Halorubrum sp. SP9 | reverse complement strand
CGGTCATGACACTTGGTGGTCTGCTATTGACCCTATCCGTTAGCCACCATGTACGAGAGATTGCTGTACTCTCTACTCAACTTGGACCGATGATCGCACTATTTTTAGACGGGAGCCTCAGTCTCGGATTAATATACGCAGGATACTGGCTTCGTCAAAGAAATCTGACCGCTACTACCGAATGGTCTGTTGGTATTTGGACGATTTTTGGTGGTCTTGTAGGAGCTACGATTGCAGGAATAACACTTACAGTCGAGGTAATTGAGGGTCGGCCGCTCGTAGAACCACAGTTTAGGCTGTTAGTTTCCGCGGGTGGTGGGGCGTTAGTACTGTTTACTG
>NZ_SGXU01000135.1:0-1069 GCF_005435015.1 Halorubrum sp. SP9 | reverse complement strand
GATGACGACGAGGTCGCGGCAGTCCTCCGGCATCGATTGTTCGAGTCGGTCGACGACGATGTTGCATCTCGCGTGGCTGAATCGTACCAAAGCTACTACCGTGACTTCGAAGACGAGCTCCCTGACAGAGTCACCAAGGCAGAGTTCAAAGAGCAACTGGAACAAACGTACCCGTTCCACCCGACGCTCATCGACCTTCTGGGGAAAGAGATAGACACGCTACCCAACTTCCAGCGGACCCGGGGTGCACTCAAACTAGTCTCGCGAGCGGTCCATCACATCTGGAGCAACGAGGAGTCGAACGCGGACCGTCACTACGTCCGGACGTTCGATATGCATCCCTCGGACGACCACGTTTGGTCGACGCTCCTCGACCTCTTCGAGCACATCGAGCAAGACCTCCGGACTGCCTCGAAGTCGGACATCTACACGAACGACGGCAAGGCAGCGTGCCAGTATGAGGATGACAACTGGACGCCAATGGGCCACCCGCCGATTGCGACTCACCTCGGAACGACCATCCTCTGGAAAAGTATTGTCTCCGGGGGGAACCGCGGTCGTGGTGTAACTCGTCGGAAGCTTTGGGAGATGATTCTGGAGCCGGGCGTCGAACTTGACCACTACCGTGACGCTCTGAAAAACCTGAACGAGACGGGCTCGAACCCGGACACAGAGGCGTTCTTCCTCTATGAGACGGAGAACGGTCTCCTTCGGTTCAAGGGAGAGCCGAAGATTTCGAAGCTCATCACCAACGAGGCGCAGCAAATCGAGCCCGGTGTCGCTCGCAACCGTCTCGAACAGACGATTCGAGGTGCGCTTGGCGGTGGTGTCTTCGAGACTATCTACGACCCGCAAGCACCCTACGAGGTCCCAGACGACTACGAAACAGTCCGTCTGTGTGTGATGGGCTTCGACGCGGTGACCGTCACGAGCGACCTTGACGAGCCTCCCGAACTCCTCCAGACGCTGGCGAACAAGACGGGGAACTCGCCGGGGTCCGAAAAGAAGCGAGTCTACCGGAACAACATCGTGTTCCTCGCTGCTGGCGAGCAGGAAACAGACGGGGCGC
>NZ_SGXU01000134.1:0-1082 GCF_005435015.1 Halorubrum sp. SP9 | reverse complement strand
GAGGTGCTGTGGACCGTAGTCGACGATCGGGAGATCGACTTCCGGGTCACGGCCGAAGATCTGCTTCGCGATGGACTGCGCTAGCACGGCCGCGATCTGCGGCGGTACCGAGTTGCCGATCTGCTTCACCACGTCCCCGTAGCTCCCGGTCAGAACGTAATCGTCCGGGAACGACTGGAGTCGCTTGAGTTCCTCCTCGGTGAACTTCCGGTTCTCCCAGTGGAACGGTCCCGATGCGGCTCCCGGCTGCGCTTTCAGCGTTCGGACCGGCTCCTCGGGATCCGTCTTGTAGAGGTAGTCGGAGAAGCGCGAGCGCCACCCGAACACTGGGTCCGGGTGTCCCAGCTTCTCCGTGTAGAAGGAGTAGTTCAGCCCCGGCGGGATGTCGTCGAGGAGGTGCGCGTGCTTCGACGTGACCTCGTACGGCGTCTCCGCCTCGACGTCGTCGTTGTCGAGATCGGCGAGCGCCTCGCCCGCGGTCACCGACTTGAGATCTCCTTCCGAGTCCTCGTCGTGCGTCGGCTTCGGGAAGTGGTAGTCGACGTCGATGTCCTCGCGAACACCGACGATGAACGTCCGGGCCCTGTGCTGCGGAACGCCGTAGTCGGCGGCATTGAGCGTGCGAGCGGTGCGCGGCTTCTCGACTACGTAGCCGGCGCCACGGAACGCTTCGACGATTGGCTCCCAGTCCTCCTCGTTCGAAGTGACTCCTGAGACGTTCTCGAAGAGGAATCCGGCCGGCTGCCATTTGTCGAGCAGGTCGACGTAGGCCTCGAACAGCCGACCCTCCTCGCTGTCGGTTCCTTCGGTACCTCCCGCACGACGGGCTGCCGCGGAAAACGGCTGACACGGCGGCCGCCGATTATGAAGTCGATTTCGTCGCCGAGCGTGGCTGGAATGTTGAACTCATCGGGGCGGTCGTCGAGGACCGCGTCGGCGACTTCGCGGACGTCCTCACAGAGTAGAACCGCTTCTTCGTCGACGTAGGTCCCTCTGTTGGCTTCGAGGGTCTCGACCGCGGTCTCGTCAACGTCAAGATGGAGAGCGATTTCGAACGCTGGGTTCTCGCTAAACCTGATATC
>NZ_SGXU01000133.1:322-1082 GCF_005435015.1 Halorubrum sp. SP9 | reverse complement strand
TCGCTCGGAGCTGATCCGCTGTTATGAGTACGACACAACCACAACCCGACCGCGAGGAGTTAGCGCCTGGCTTTGGAGTTGTCGAGTTGGATCCACTAATACTACACAATCCCGAGCGAGGGATCGTCATTGACGTGTGGGATCGAAACGAAATCAAAGCCGAACGGACGTTAACCGACACGTACCGCTATCGTGTCGAAGTCGCACAAAACCAGCGAACCGAATACCGCGGCGTGTTTCACAGTCGTGAACAAGCCGAACGGAAAGTACGAGAGCTAACGCACGACTTGTAAGCGTTCTCTCTTTTTGAGGATCCACCCGTCACACGGTGGATTCCCGACATACCACTATGAGCCAAAGCGATACACCAACTGACGCGTTTGGGGATCCGATGGTTTGGATCGACAGTTACGGTAATTATCTCCCGCGTAGTGAGAACATCCCGACAGCGCCCGCGGTAGACGGGGTTACGGGTGTCACACACGACGGTGAGATATACTGTGTAGACTGTGCGATTCAGATGGATCTTATCGAACGCTCGGAGCTAACGGACGGTAGTACGCAAAAAATGCCATGGACAGGCGTCGTACTCGCGTCGTATGAGACAGACACGTTACACCACTGCGGATCCCACGGCGACTGTGTAAATGCGTTAGACGGCGATGAACACCCATACAACCACGATCATCCTGTCGGTGTTGGGATTGAGGAACGCCCGATCCAACACTAATCATACACACTTTTTCAGGTGGATCCCAGT
>NZ_SGXU01000133.1:0-286 GCF_005435015.1 Halorubrum sp. SP9 | reverse complement strand
CCGCCGTACCACTATGGAACACCCCGATAACATGGCCGCCGAGCGTGCGGTCGAGACGGCGGAACGAATCGAAGATACCGACAGTATGGACGAGTTAGATCCGCTGGACGTGAAAGTAGAACTGTCGCTCGGATCCCGCGAGCCGAGTATCAGTAACGTGATTCTCGTGCTCGGTGTCGGTGGTCCGCACGTCGAATTAAACGCCTCTCGTGGCACCGTGTCGGTGTCGTGGGGTGGCGACCACCACACGACTCACGTCAATAATGAACCGCTGTGCGACGAGATT
>NZ_SGXU01000132.1:0-1086 GCF_005435015.1 Halorubrum sp. SP9 | reverse complement strand
CGCTTGTCCCGCATCGCGAACATGAACGCATCACGGTTCCCGTTCGCGGCAACAGGAATCCCATAGTCGCTGAACCACTTGCTGACGGTTCTGTCGTTCACGTCATAGCGGTCAGCGATGTCGTTGTGGGTTTCTCCGTAACCCCAGTACAGCTCGTAAAGCCGATGCTTCGACGGTTTACTCATTTTTCTCTATCTCTCTGTTTTCCAACTCACGGTCCAACATTTTCTCGTCTAACTCGGCCTGTTGTTCTAACTTCTTCATCTTCCGCTCGTGGCGGCGCCTGTGGATGTCTTCTATTAATAGTCCTACTGTTACGACAGTCACGGTAGCGACGACGGTGAGTGACCAACTAATCATCTAATACCCCCACTGAGGCTGTCCGTCGGCAAGCGTCAACGGCTCGTACTCGTCGGCAAACTCATCGTACGGCACCGACCGACGCTTTTGTCTTTTCAGTTTCATTGGTGAGGAAGTATTCTGCCGTCATCGTCTCTATCCCACGTAGAGAGGTGATCTCTCATGTGTTCCTCGGTGGTGAGTAACTCAATATTTTGAGTTCGATTGTCCCACGGTATCCGATTCTTGTGATGTACGTCCTTCTCGCGTAACTCATCTAAACCATGTTCCGCTACTGCGAGTAACCGATGAACCATCACATCGAACGAAGATCCTTGATGAGTCACTGACCACTTCTCATACCCGTGCTGAGTACGGAAATGTGGCGGTCTGTCTGCTGAAGCTGTGCGTACGGGAAGATCGTGCCTCCGCAACCAGTCCAACACAGAGTGTTCGCTTCCACACAAGCGATTACCAACTTCTTCGGCACTTAGACCCTTATCAACGTACAATTCTTTGAGCTTCTCTTTATCAGAGTATGGTTTAGGATTGATCCCGTGTTTTTCACACCAGCGATGTATCGTTCCCCTGCTCACACCACACTCATCAGCGACGCTAGGTACGTGATATTCGTGTTTCTCAAGCAACGATTCCAACTTCTGTTGATCTTTGTATGGTTTCTCACTTGTCATTTCAGTATCCCCATTTTGGTTGTCCATCTGCGAGGTACAACGGCTCGTACTCGTC
>NZ_SGXU01000131.1:0-1086 GCF_005435015.1 Halorubrum sp. SP9 | reverse complement strand
CTTGGATGAGCGGCTGGTGATGGTCGGTGGGGCTGGTGATGTCGACGATTCGGTTATGGATCGGATCAAGCGGACTGAAAACATCAAATGGAAGGGATTTGTTGATGAAGATGAAAAACTCAAAATTTTGTCACGATGTACCGCCGTCGTATTTAATGGACACAATGAAGACTTCGGTATAGTGCCAATTGAGGCGAATGCGAGTGGAAAGCCGGTAGTTTCGATAAACGACGGGTTTCCTGGGGCATTCATCACTGAAAACGAGAATGGCACGCTCCATGACGGAACAAAAAACGGAATCAAGCAAGCGATCGTTCGGACAACCCAGACAGAATTCTCAAAACCACTGGAGACATACGTGTCAGAATTTTCATATATGCGGTTCTCTGAAAACATCAGAAAAAACATAAAATTATATTATGATAGTTTCCAAACTATTCAGAGGTAATAAATACACCGAGGAGTAAAATGGTTGGGAGAGACTAGGTTTATTGGCAAAATTTTCAAATAGTTTATGAATTAAGGCATTATCTATAAATATTGAACATAATTATATAGAAATAAACCTCGAGTCGACATATTCACCACCCACCGCTGTTTGTTTGTCTGTCCTAATAGCGTTATTCGACAGTTCGTTACGATAAAATAAGTGAGGAGGGCACTACATATCAGATAATATCTAGAAATCTAATAAGATACGATTGACACATCTGGTGAGTAGTATTAACTTCATACATATAACTTAAATATACTTCTTGGCCATCACATCTATCAAAATATCTATATCAGACCAAAGGCCAAACATTCGTACAATTCCTCAAACTGCTTCGTACAGCGGGTACAATAATAAGAACGATCGGCGGCCAGAGACGGAGGCAGCAAGGGGTGCGTCGCGGACATACTGATGGAAGGGCACAACAAGAAGGATTAGTGATAATAAGGCCAGAACAGGCAGGACAATCGAGGTGAGCCCTACTACAACAAATGTGGTCCAAAACATCGGTCCTCGAACTTCCCAGAGGTTGAATTCCTCCGGATTGTTCTTGTACTGGCGGATGTGTGACCGTGTTGAGTCGTACTTCCTAT
>NZ_SGXU01000130.1:0-1094 GCF_005435015.1 Halorubrum sp. SP9 | reverse complement strand
CCCTCCTCGTCTTCGTATAGCAGGTCGAACTGCCCACCGTAGCCAAACTCGGTGTCAAAGAGGAACTGTTCGACGGCTTCGACGTTGTCGGGGTCAAGGTGGCCCGTGTCGATGATGTGCTCTTTGAACGCCTTCGCCGCCCACTTCATCTCGCGGACGGCCTTGTCCCATGCGTGTTCGCCGTCGTACTGATTGTTCCGCGGCGTGTACGGGACTTCGTCGGTATTGGCCGAGGGGGCCTTCTTCGACCACTTCTTCAGGCAGTATTCCGCGTAGTATTCCTCGTAGCCCCAGTCGTTGTCTCCGACTTCGTGGAAGTGGGTATCGCCCGACGCATCGGCCAAGGCGTCGAGGACGACGAAGTGGATGAGGGTGCCACGGTAGCGTTTGTACTCTCGCTGATCTTTCCACCACGGTCGCGCCCATCCGCTCTGTCCGTCGTAGCGATCTCGCCACCCCTTCAACGCCTCGTCCTTCTCGGGGTCTACCCGTAGCTCCTCGATGGTGGTTACGGAGGGCATCGGCGGAATATCGGACCCTGGGAGGTAGTATAGACGGATGCTGTCACCGTCGTGATCTACTTGTGTCCGTGTGACTTGAGATGTCTGCGAAGCAGGCTTCTCAACGTCCGCAGTCTGTGACTGCGGTTCTTGGGACGTATCCATTAGGTGTATTTTCGTGTGTCAGATACAAAAAGATTGTGCGTCATTTGCCTTTCAAGTACCGCTTTCCGAGTGCGATTGAGGTAATCGCTGCCAACGTCTCGGTGGAGGGTTCACCGAAGTACAGCAAGATCGCCCCGATGACGACCAAGGCGATGATGTCGGTGACGTTGTCGAGAACTTTGTCAGCGAGCGATGCTTTCTGTGTGGTGTTGGCGTTGGAAGTGCTCATGTCGGGTGTTCAGTAGATGGTTTCCACGCTGTGCGCTATGGACGAAGGATTCCGTCGAGTCGTGGATCACGGACCCCGCGAAGGTACGTCCACTCCGAGCGTGGATCGTCATTGGTGTCCCACGTTGGACGGTAGTGACGCGGCCATGGACGGGTGAGATCCCACGTCGGGGTGTGTGGGTACGGGTGAATCTTGTAGTG
>NZ_SGXU01000129.1:0-1128 GCF_005435015.1 Halorubrum sp. SP9 | reverse complement strand
ACCGTCCGTTCGGGCCGTCGGCCGGTTGGATCGCGAGGTCGCCGTTGGCGACGGTGTCAGCGGGGCCGTCGACCACCGCCGCGCCCGTGGCGAAGGCGAGTGCGGTGGCTGCGGAAGCGGCTAGCAGGACCAGTATTAGAATCCGTCGGGCAGTCGACATCAGTTAGTTGGATACATATTGTTCTCAGAGTGTCTTCGTATTGTGGTCCTTGATTCACTGAAGGGTCTGATTACTCACCGGATCTGGTGCGTTCAATCCTCAGCGACCTTATTACAAATAAATAACAGTATCTGAGACCGAATATGGATTGGCGCCAACAGGATTATTAGCGGTAGTTACGTCCGGGGACCGCCTCTGTCAGAGTTCTGTACTGCGTGCCCGGGTTCGTCGGGTACGTCTTCCTCGTCAGCCTTAGCAATGATCGTCGATTGGCCGTCTCGGTCAGACGGTCTCCCGACAGTGTTGATTGTCAGACCAACGTTGAATCCGTCTCCGACCTCAACATACTGGATCACCTCTCTGTCGTTGAACACGTTGTTGCCGTCAAGGCTGATTCCCTCGTCAATGTCGGAATTATAGTAATTTACACCAGGAATATTCGACTTCATCCAGATCCATACCGGTTGTGAGCCTTGGTTGGTAATCGAAAACAGGTCATCAAAAAACGTTTCAGCCTGTTCATTCACACCTTTCCCGCCGATTTTGTTCTCACCTATCGAAATTGAAAGAGTATCCGAACGACCCCCAGACCCGTCAACGAATTCGTTTGAGTTCGGCGTACTCAGCGGCTTCAATTGTAGGTACGCATTTGAATCGGGAGACACTGACACAGAGACGTTCCGACTCACACTTAGACTCGTGAACGCACCAGTTCCTATTGCTGCCGCACTACCAGTGGCCAAGGCTCCTAGACCGGCGATGAACTTGCGTCGGTTTGTCATAGTTGGTTTACCTCGTTGACCGCACACGACCCGCGGGCCGCCGACGCGGGACATCCCGCGTCATCTGGGGTCGCTCTACTACACCCATGGGGCCTATCCCATATCGTTATGAATTTCCAGAAACACTTCCGGGCGAGACTGAAACTCGGCCGCCCGGTTCCGACCCCGCCTGAATCCCGACCGAAT
>NZ_SGXU01000012.1:0-108854 GCF_005435015.1 Halorubrum sp. SP9 | reverse complement strand
TTGGACTGGCGGCACAGCGCTTTTGAGCCAGCGACGCGGCTTGCTTAACGAAGCGTAAGAGTAGGGTAGTCACATTCGACTCTTCCGCTTCGCTACTACCTTCAGAGCGACGCTATCCCGCCGCCTTCTGCGGATTCAACAGAGCAGTGCCGTCGATTTGTGGCTCCCGTCGGACGTGATAGAGGGAGGTAATCTCCGTATTCACGCCGTCATCATCCGGATCAGGTGGGTGCTTTCGGACGATGGCGTATGCACCGTGATTCTCGATGTCGAGGACCTCCCCTGCCGCGTTCGCCTCGATTTCTTCTTCGATCGGCGTTCGGAGTGCATCGATGCGCTGCTCAACGTACGACAGGAGGGATTTCAATTCCGGGAGCTCCAGCGCGTCGATCCGCTGAATCAACGCCTCGGAGAGATCGTCCGGTGGCGTGGGCTCTCCATTCGAGTTCCCCATCGTCTTACCTCCGTCTGGGGGGAGCTGCGAAGTCATCCAGTTTGCGTGCCCATTCAGTCGAGGGACCCGACGGAGACCGTTTGAATCCGAATCTCCGACAGGGATTCCGACGGACCGTTCGCTTCCCCGAATCACTCAGCGAATTCACACTGGTTGCTGGCGCGGTGAAGGTGGTTTCTGAAGTCATATACGAAGCCATATTGCGAACCAATAAATAATCTCGGTATTAGCAAACGATAGCGTAGTATCTACGTGATTTATTTTCTATTCGTTTGTTACCGGCCTTAGACCCTCTCCCACAGAATTTTCGTAGTTTAGGGGAAGATACAGAGGAGCGCAATAAGAACATCCACCGAGAACTCAAACAGTCACGTAACGGTAATATAAAAGAGCCTGTGGAGTCAATCGCGTCGTATAAATATGCCCGTTCAAATCGATTCAGTCGACGAGCAAATCCTGTATTATCTGTCCCAGGAGGCGCGTCACACCTCTGCACCAGATATCGCAGAGAAAGTCGATGTCTCGGCACCGACGGTGCGAAACCGAATCCGACGCCTCGAGAAAGAAGGGGTGATTCGAGGCTACCACGCCGACATCGATTATCAAAAGGTCGGTGGGCGGCTAACCAATCACTACGTCTGTAGTACAGGGAATCGGGACCGCGAGGAGATGGCCCAACGCGTTCTCGATATCCCAGGCGTGATCAACGTCCGAGAGATCATGTCCGGAAAAGGCGACCTCCGGATTACGGTCGTCGGGACGGATACCGATGACCTCACGCGTATTGCGCAGGGAATCACGTCACTCGGAATCGAGATCGACGACGAGGACCTAGTTCACAGAGAATACTTCCGCCCGTACGCCCCATTCGGGCCCCGCGACGAAGAAGGAGCATCACCAGTGACCGGCGTCGCGGGGCTTGCGGGCGACGCCGATGTCGTCGAAATCATCGTGCGAGAGGAGGCTCCAATCGCCGGGAAAACACTCCAAGAAGCGAACGAAGAGGAGCTCATCCCCTCCGATGTGCTTGTTGTCCGAATCAACCGTGACGAGGGGACCATCACCCCAACGGGAGAGACGTTGATCAAGGAGGACGATTTCGTCACGATCCATTCACGCTCAGGAGTAACTGAAGAGACACTCGAAGCCTTCACTGGCGACTAAGACAGGATCTGAGGGTTCACGGGCGGGCTCGATGGTTCGCGTCAGTGACTTTTTTCTGGCGCCGGCGATGGGTGCCGGCGCACAGGCGTCGGCGGTGATCGATGTCGACACGAAGTCAACTCCGATTCATCCAACGGAGCGAGACCGCAGGCGACCAGTCCGATACCGACCGCATCGCACAAATCTACCGCCACTCGGACGGGTATCCCGATAGCGTCCTCCATGACCTGGACCAGCTGAAGCAGCTGCTTGACGAGACACGAACAGAGCGCGGGGCTGCGTACGCCGCTGCCCAGTTCCTGTTCCTCGACACGCTCTCGACGATGACCCTCTACGTGGACGAAGGGCGTGACCGGAGCATCCACGCTGACCAACCCTCGGAGCTCCTCGACCCGGACAATATGGAGCACCTCGACCAGCCGATGTTCCTACTCGGACACGGCGTCGAGAATCCGGCCGACGGCATCCACGGCGACGAAGAGTACCTCTACGTCGTCGAACTCCCGACACGGAATCCGTTCGAGGAGCCGTCCGAGTGGACCGTCAGAGTGAGTGGTCACTCCGCCTTCCCGCGCTGGGATGGTCCGACCGAGGAAGCCTCCGATCGGGCTAGCTGGCAGTTTGAAGGACCGCTCTCGGCCGCCGTCGACGAACTACTAGCCCAACCAAGCTAATCGTTAATTGGACACTCCCAAGGATCGAGTTCTGAAGAGAAGGAGCACCCAGTATAGGATTCTTCGGAACGAATGGTTTGCAGATTGCTACTGAAAGTTACGAATCCGTCGTCGAGCTCGAGAATCCAATACCTGCTGTGCATAGAGTGAATCCTCTCGGTCGCTTTCCGCGACCCATTCAAACGCTTGGCGAGAAATTTGTTTCATCAGTAGCTCACCGTTTTCGATTTTCCAGCCAAACGGTTCTTTAGGGTCTAATCCCCGCTCTCGAAGGATTTCGTCGTCGACACGCAGAGCCATAACGAGGTCGTCCCCGTATTCAGCTGCTTGTTCCGGGCTCAGCACCAAGTTATCGAGGTGTTCATCGCTGTTCGGCTTGGGCGTCATCCACTCGACGGTCCACTCATCTCCGACCTGATTGGAAGGCATACCTGTAGAATAGTCGTTGCTCGATAAAATTGACAGGGGGAGCAAAGGGTCGTATCAGAACGAGGTGTTTGCGCTCAGAGCAGACCATTGCCAGGACAACAGAGAACAATACCCGTTTTAATCGATAAGTCCGATTGGTCCAGTATGGATTACGTGGATGAGCCGCCGGAAACAGAAAATCCTGTAATGGTGATTCGGATAACAGCGAAATGTACCCTCTGCGAAACCGCTGAGCGGTGTGATTCACCTGGCGAAACAAAAGAGTGGGCGAGAGATCATCAACATCCTCGAGACTTTATTGAATACCGTCGGACCTGGGCCGAGCGATAACCAATTCGACACCTCGATACTCAGATTACACCTCCAAGTGCGAGGATGCCAAGCAGTAGTAGAACAGCCGTAACTACTCCCCCACCAGCAGTGAGGAGCTTATTCTCCATCACCTTCTCGTGGATCAGCATCGCGGCGTACTCCTCACGGAAGGCCTCGAGATTCTCCTCGTCGTAGAAGTACTTCGTCTTCAATGCGAACCGTTCCGTCACCGCGCAGCCCGTACAGACCGGTTCGCCTTCCAGCCGCTCCGTTTTGGTGTGGCTGGAGCAGGCGATGGCCCCGCAGTTCGGACAGTAGGTGTACGTCTCGGTGACGCCACTCGTGTCACAGTGGACGCACTGATGGATGCCGTCCTCGGCGGTCACTCGTGACGGGCCTGCCGCGTAGTACTCGTAGGGGTAGGTGTACTCCTGGACGTCGGTAGTGTGCCGAACTTCCGGGAGGTACACTGGTTCGATCAACTGGACAGAGATGTCCGAGCGGTTCGGCTCACAGGTCTTGTTGTACGTGACGTTGTTGTCGCCGGTGTAGGTGACCGTCGTCGTGTGATGCTGCTGGAGGCGCTCGATGGCCCACTCCTTGTACTCCGTTTGCGTCTGCCCGAACCGCCGCTCCTCGACGTCGTCGAACACCTCTCCGAACTGCTCGGCGTCGAGATCGACCGTCGCGTGGAGGTTCTCGGTGACCAGCGTCGCGACGTCTTCATCGACGACCTGTGGCTGCCCGCGTTCGGCGTGGGCAACGAATCGGGTCCGGTCGTTGATCCGGTGGACGACGCCCACCGACGTCTCGAAAACGGCGTTCGTGTCCGCGGTGACCGCGACCACCGGGCGGAACGTCACCGATGAGTGTGGGTCTGGGAGGTCGGCGGCCTCGATGTTCTCGATGTCGCGGAACGCCTCCGTGACTGGCGCGTCGACGTCGGCGGCCGGATCGTACGGGCGGAGCGTCTCGTCGCAGAGAATCTCGATGCGCCCGTTGTAGAGGTCGAGGCCGATCTCGTCGGCGACCTCCCGGAGATCTTCGCCGTCGAGCAGCTCGATTGGGTGTGGGTCGTCGTTCTGCTGGAGGCGGTCGGCGTACTCCTGAGCAGGGTTAGTGAACCGGCCGGTCGTGACGACCATTCCGCGTTTCGGGCCGTCGAAGTCGAACGTCGCGATCGCCGAGTGAAGCTTCTGGACGACCGGCCGCCCGACTGTCCCCGTGTGCTTGCACTCGACGATGATCGCGCGCCGCGTGCCGTCGACGACCTCCTCCATAATGACGTCGCGACCCTCGTCAGCCGTGCGGTCGGCCTGGCGGACGTTCTCGTAGCCGAGGTTCCGGAACACGTCCTCCATCACGTCCTCGAACTCGAACCCCGAGATATCGTCCAGTACAGCCATCCTCAATTATGTGGACAGTACGTTGCAACTGCCAAATACGTTGCCGAACGCTACGCCATCCTGTTTGTTGAACCCCTGAGAGGGGGTGCGGGGGTCACCGAACCACCCGCGAGCAACGATGAACGGGAATGTACCTATGGCCAGTTCGGAATCCGTTTCAGTCGCATCGCCAGGTCAGGCTCACCGAGACGCAGTCGAATACGTCGGCTTCCGCGTCGACGGCCAAGCCGTCGTCCTGAACCTCTCGGAACATCGGCGACTCTCCCTCGAGCGCAGTCTGGACCTCGTCAACCACAGTCCGAGCGGGTTCGAGTGGGGGTACAGTGGTAGCGGGCCCGCCCAGCTCGCGTGCGCGCTCCTCCTCGACTACTACGACGATGAGCAGTTCGCCCGTGAGCACTACATCGCGTTCCGGAATCAGGTGGTCTCACAGCTGGAGTGCAACGGTGCCGCGGCGTGCTGGCACCTCCCCGGCGAGGAGATCGACGCCGCGATGGCGACCCTTACCGACGACGTCGTCGCCCTCGCCGACGGCGGACGGCCGTCACCGACGCTCCCCGAGAACTGGCGAGCCGTCTCTCGCCCTGATCGAAGAGTGTTCCAGCGCGCTGATCGCGACCACTACATCGTGCTCGGGGATGGAAGCGACGAGTGGCTGGTCGTGCTCTGCAGCCAGGGTGACCGGGCATATCCTGCCCCGCTCGCACATCGGACAGTTGTCGAGGAGGCTGACGTGGAACGGGTAATCCAAGAACTCGCCGATGAGAGCAACGACCTCATCGAACCCCCGGAGGGGGAGCACTGATGGAGACGCTTCGACTGGCGCGAGCCACCCATCAGCTCCTCGAACGTGGTGTCGAGGCGCTCGAGAAAATCGGGCGTGAACTGGAGCGGTACAACGACCGACAGGAGCGTACCGACGGAGACAGCTGAGGATGTGAGGACACTCTCAAGGTCGAATGGTAGTTCGTGAGACGTTGTTTTTGCGCCCGGGAGAGGGGCGCAGGGCGCGAGACGATGCAGTCGCACGTCGACGAGGATTCCTGAAGTGAGGTGACTGAGATGAAAGATCCAGAGTCCAGAACCATCTTCGCTGGCGTCGATGGACGTACCGACACCGAACTACCCGAGTGGTACCGAGAGCGTCATGGAGATGCAGACCCCGTGACCTTCGCCGAGGCGGTTCGTGATCTTCCGCAGGCCGTCGAAACGACCGTAGCGTACCAGAATCCGTACACCGACGAGTGGGTCGAGACGGAGCGGTTCAACGCGCTCGTCGAGCCGAGTCGGGCTCGGGAGCAGGCCCGAGATGAGGACGCGGAGACGGACCCGTTGTTCCACGTTCCCACTGACAGCTACTCGATCATCAACCCGGTCGACGTCTACGGGCCGCTAGAGGAGGTCCTCCGCGAGGAGACCATCGACGGGACCCCGCTGGGCGAGGTGATGTTCGGCGAGATTCGGCGCTACCGGGGCGGCGGCGAAGTCCATATGGACATCATGTTCGACGGCCTCGAGGTGCGCCTTCCCGGTCGGTCGGACCCAATTACGATGGGCGTCACGTCGGGCTACGACTTCTTCGGCGAGCACGCCGTCTACGTGGAGGGGTTCGCTCAGGATGGCTACTGCTCGAACACGATGCGCTCGCTCACCGACAAGGAGGTCATCAAACACGTCGGCGACGTCCGGAACTTCCGGACCTGGTGGGAGGAACTCCTCGCACAGGTCGAACTCGTCGCCGATGACCTCTTCGAGTTCATCCGAGACGCCCAGGACATCGAACTCGACTTCTCCGAACTCCCGTTCACCGTCACGGAGTTCTACACCCTGCTGGGGTTCCCGGACTATCTGGCCGAGCGTGCCGCCGACGATGCAGAAGCCAATGCGGCGTCCCCCTTCGAGATCGATATGTGGACGCTGCATTCCGGCGCGACGTACGCCCTCACCCACTTCTTCCAAGGGAAAGAGGGGCCATCCCTCGATCAGTACGTCCGCATCGCCAACGACATCCTGTTCAATCCGGAAGGCACGATCGAGCGCGTCGAGCAGGCCTACGAGCAGCAGTTAGAGGCGGACGGCGACGACGGGTCACAGGCGTCGCTAGCTGGCGAACGAGCGCTGGCCAGCATCGAGCGCGTCAGCGACGACCTGCAGGAGAAAGTCGAGCAGTTCGAAGAGCGAGAGGACGCGCTGCGCGAGCGGTTCCAAAAGGCGATGGCCTGACGCCGCGTCGGTGATGTAGTCATCTGTTCTGTTTTTCTCGCCCTGGATGGGTGGAGGGCTACCGAGATGGAACAGTCCACGATTAGCGACGGGAGTGACGACGAATTCCCACCTGAGAAGCGTCTTGAAGCACCGAATTACCGATTGATCAAGGCCGGTATCGCGACGATCCCGGATATGGAAACCCTCCAAGAGTGTGTTGCCTACGAGAACGCCCACCAGAATCGGACGCAAATCCTGCGCCGGCTCAAGTGGAAGGCTGAAGAGCTACGTGAGGACAAATAGTAAGCTCTGGTCTTAACCAACATACTCCGCGTAGGTTCCCCCTTTTGTTGGTTAACAGGCTGTGCCTCGGTTTTTCGGGCCCCTGAAAGGGTGCGGGGCAGCCAGCAGCGGCCTCGCGAGCCTAATCATGTCCCTCGAGCTGAGCTCCAGCGCCAGCACCGCCCGTGAAATCGCCGCCGCCAGACAAGCAGACTATGTGGCGTTTCTGCATCGAGCGCCGTTTGTCGTCGACGCTGTCGAACTCGGCTTCCTTCCCGGGTTTCGCGAGGATTGTGGGTACCAAGAGACGCAGTATCAGAACCTCAGCCTTCCCGTTGGGATGCTCGACAACGATTTCCGAAATCCCGATCTGGAGCGGTTCGTTGACCGCTTCTTCGAGCACGAACCAGAGGTCGGGGTCATCGGGGACATCGACGAAATCGACGACGTCGACGCCCACGTCGCTGCGGCTCGTGAGATCCAAGCGAGCTATCCCGAGGCCGAGCTCATCGTCGTTCCGAAGTCGCGAGCGGTGATCGACGCGATACCCGAGACCCTCGTCCTCGGGTATTCACGGGGATACGCCGACCGACTGGCCCACGATTTCTCCGATCCAGCCGATTGGAGAGGGCGGCGCGTCCACATCCTTGGAGGGAGTCCGCCCAAGCAGCTCGACGCCATTCGACAGCTGACCAGACCGACACTCACGGACGAGCCACCAGCCGACATCGTCGGCGTCGACTGGAACGGGCTGCATCGCGGCGCACAATTCGGTGAGTTCTGGACGGCCGACGGCTGGGACGACAGCGGTCGCGACACCGACCACGTCACCGTGCGAAAGACGGTGCGCCACAGCCTCGCTCGCGTCCGTGAGTTTTGGAGGACCCACGGAATCTGGCCCGAAACGACACCGCAAGTCGAGGGGCTCGACGTCGAGTACGAGGGACCGAGTCCTGCCGATCTCGAGGACGCCGCCTGTACCGAATGCGGGACGAACGTCTGGCGAACTCGCCGCGGCCCGTACGTGGCCGAATACGATACCGGCGCAATCTGTGGATACTGCAGCTACGAGTGCTACTTCAGCCACCGTCATCGAAACAACCTGGAGGAGATCGCCGGCGAACAGAGCGTCTACCTCCCGCCGGCGTGACTTCGCGACCTGTTTTTCGTGCCCCCAGAAAGGGCGAGGGCTCCTTCGAAAGCTCTCAGAGGTGACTTCCAGTGAGTCAACAACAGCGTCCTGACAACGTCTCGATCGACGAGATCCCGGTCGATATCGACAACACGCAATCAGCGGAGGTCGATCCCGCCGACGTCCCCGACGAAATCGAATCTATCACCCGTGGGCTCGCCGGTGAGCAGCCGCCGACGAATCCGTTGGTCGTGCTGAAAGCGGCCCGGTGGTGGTACATTCACGGCAAGGGCGGCACGGATCCCGCCTTCCAGTGGGCCATCGAGTGGGCGCGTCATCTTGCGACCGACACGCCCAGTGACGTCGAGCAGTTCGACGAGTTCCTCGAGTACCTCGTTACGGTCGGCTTTGCAGACGAACGTCACGAGCTCCGCTAACCGACAGAGCGGTTTTTTGGACGCCCCTGAGGGGTGCGGCGCGGTCTGAACAGACGCAGTCGCCGTGAATTCGATTCGGTGGTCACGATGTCTACGACCAGAGACTCGTCGGTCTCCTTCGACCAGACCGACACGCGATCAGACGAGATGAACAGTACCATCGAACAGTGGATCGACGACCTTGTCGCCGGCGTCGACGACGCGCAGGCCAGCGAAGAGTTCCAAGAGTGGCTCGATGTCCAGAGTCGTTTCCACGACTACTCCTACCGGAACACGCTCCTCATCAAGCGACAGTGTCCCGAGGCGAGCCGGGTGGCTGGCTACCGGACGTGGCAGGAGGAGTTCGACCGCCACGTCAAGGAGGGTGAGTCGGCCATCTGGATCTGGGCGCCGATCATCACCAAGCAGTGCCCGGAATGCGAGAACTCGCCGAGCTACCACGAGGACAGTGACTGTGAGTACGACGAGACGCCGCCCGAGGAGTGGTCCGAGGGCCTGGTGGGGTTCAAGCCCGCGCCGGTGTTCGACGTCTCCCAGACCGAAGGTGAGCCGCTTCCCGACCTGGACACGGAAGCGACTGGGGACGCCGGCGACCTCGTCGAACAGTTGACTGGCGCCGCTGACGACATCGGCGTGACGGTGCGGATCGTTCCAGCCGAGGAGTGGACCCACGGCGAGGCGAAGGGCATCTGCGAGCAGCTGAGTCTCGTCGACGTTCAGCCGCTCGTCGAGGTGCGTGATCTGGAGAACGAGGCCGACCTCGCGCGAACGCTGATTCACGAGTACGCTCACGCCCTGCTCCACTTCGACGTCGACGACGACACCGAACGGGCGAAACGCGAGGTCGAGGCCGAAGCCGTCGCCTACGTCGTCGGGCGTTACTGTGGGTTGGACACCAGCGGGTCGGCGTTCTACCTCGCTGCGTGGGAGTCGGATAACCCCGAGGTCGTTCGCGAGCGGCTCGGACGGATCAGTTCCACAGCAGAAGATCTCATCGACTTGCTCGAAAGCGAATCTTCGTCCCAATCCAGTTAACCAACAGAGTGATGGATTCCTTCCGCTCTGTTGGTTAATTTTTTCAGCGCCCGCGGAGGGGCGGAGGCGCGTTCTGACCTCCGTCGAATGATGACTGAACCCTATCTCACGACGGTCCTCGAGGAAGCCGAGCACGTCGCCGAGCAGCACGATCAGGTCGCGCGAACGACAGACAACCAAGCCCACGAGTACCTCCGATACGCCGTTCTTCGGGTGCTTGAAGGCGAGGCGGACCACCTCCCAGCAGACTGGACGCCGATCAACGGCGTGACCGTCGGCTACGGGAGCGACGAGGCGATGTACGACAGCTGGAGCTCCAGCGAAGACTGGTGGGAGACCGTCCCGCCGCAGGAGGCGTGTACCCGCTTCCGGGTGTTCTTCCCGGACGACCACCAGACAGTTCCCCGTGACATCGTCGACGTGATGGCTGCGCTGGGTGCCTGGCGCGTCTGGACTGGGTGCGCAGCCGCGTGCGGCTCCTACGACCATCGCGAGCGCCGCGAGGTCCACTACCTGTGGCCGGAAGGCCATCCGGTGGAGGAAGTGCTCCACGAGCGGCTCAGGGGGCCTGCGGAAGCCGTCGCTCCCGACGGTGGCCGAACGGGCGACGTTCGCGACCGACTGGTCGTCGACGAGAACGCACAGTCGGAGGACGATCTTGAGCCCCGCACGAAGCGTGCCGTCGCCGAAGCGATGGACGTCTCACTCCTCTCGAAGGGTGGCCGCTACGAGGTACAGTCTGCGTCCGGGAACCGGTACGAAGTCGACGTCATCGACGAATCGTGTACCTGTCCCGACTGGCAGCAACGTTCACCCGAAGGCGGCTGCAAGCACCTGCGCCGCGTCGATCACGAGATCAAACGGGGCCGCGTTCCCCGACCAGACGGCCGCCTTCCCTCCCCGTAGTCGTGGCCAGACTACTCCACGGGACGGACTGTGTCGCCATCCCGACGGACCCGGTCGAACGTTGAGAGATACGCGATCCGGTCGTGAACCTCCTCGTCATCCAGCTCCAGTTCCGCGGCCAGTTCGTCGACGGTCATCGGTTCATCGAGTGCCTGGAGGACTTCGAGCCCCCGGTAGTACCTATTCGTGAGCTCTTGGACGCGGGCCTCGATCGGCGTGGTCACTCCGTACCGCTCCTCGAGTTCGACCAGGGCCTCGTTCGCGAACGTGGCGAACTGATCGTCACCCAGGCGTTCGATCTGGGCTTCGAGTTCATTCCGGACGACGTCGTAATCGAGGCCGGCCTGCACGAGCATATTCATGTCCTCGATGTCGTCATCGCGGCCTGCGATTGTCTTGAACAAGAAAATATCCTCGTTGCTGACCAGCCGGACCGTCAGTCGATCCGTGTCGAGGAACTGCTCGCTGCGCTCTTGCATCCCGTCGGTGAGCACGAGCTTGTTCGCGACCTGCTGGTTGAAGATGTCGAGGCGACACCCGTCGTCGTTCTCGACGCAGCTCGTCGCGCCAAGCGCCCGGTAATCTGGATTCAGCGACTGGACCTCCGCATACCCGAGGTCCATCAGGACCGCCCACAGCTGACCGTATGCGTCGCCATCTGGGACGACCAGGTCGATATCTTTCGTCGCCCCCTTGAGGTCGCGCAGCGACATCGCGCCACCACCGATCAGGTAGACCGTGAGCGGGGCTGAGAGGCCATCCCCGATTCGCTGGAATTCGTTCTCGATGTACTCGCGTCCGAATGTTGGTCTCATTGTGGTAGTGGCACCTCGTAGTCAGCCGCCAGTTCCTGAAACTCGTCCCACTCCGGGAGCCGGTCGTCGTCGACCTCGCCGTGCGTCTCGAGGTAGCGGATCAGGGCGTCGATTTCGTCTTCGAGACCATACTTCGCCGCCTGCTCTCGGAGGTCCGCCTCGTCGACGTCGACGTGGCTGAGCAGGAGGAGACAGTATGAGCGGTGGCGGCTGCCGTCGTCGATCAGTAGCGTGTGACAGCAAAGTTCCGCCGGCGAGACTGCGTCGAGATCCTCGGAGTAGACGTAGTAGCGATGGCCGGTGAGCAGGAACTGGAGGTCGAAGGCCGCGAACCGAGCGAGGCCGGTTTCGTGGAACCCCTCTGCCTCGATCTCCGTCTCAACCTGGGCGAGGAATTCGTCGTAGTCCTCCCAGAGAATCGTGCCCTTCGGGGCGACAGATTCGAGGCGTTGACGATGTAGATGGTGTGCGAGTTCACGGGCGAACTCGTGGAGGCGGTCGAAGTCGGCGTTGAAGTCATAGCGGCCGTCGGCCGTCCCGACAAGCCCGCGGTCGCGAAACCGCTTGAGGACCCGGTTGACCGTGTTGCGGTAATTGTCGCTCCGGTCGGCGATCTCGGAGACGGTTCGCGGCTGGTCGAGGTAGTACAGCACCTCGAGTGCCTTCCCGGTCAGCAGCTCGGGGAACTCGATGTGGGAGTGCCGGCGGACGAGGTCCTGATAGAGCTCGACGGCGCGAGCATCCGACGGGACGATGCGTTTTCGACGGCCGTCGCGTTCCGTGTAGACGAGTCCCTTCTCGACGAGGTCGGCGACGGCACGGGAGAGGTAGCTCTCGCTGTGGTCGAGCTTCGTCGCGAGTTCGGAGATCGTGTCGCCGCGGTCAACCGTGGCGAGGACCTCGAGTTCGATGCGCCGGAGCACGGTGTAACATAGTACGAAACTTGTATATAAAGAAGTTTCGAGTAATGTTACAGCCAACAGGCACAAGAGTCGTCTCCATCGTCTTAACCAACAAAACTATGGATTCGTGGGACGTGTTGGTTAACACGAGAGTAGCCGATGTCCTACGAACCCCCGACCCCACCGGCGAACCTCCCGACGGAGATCGTCAACACGCTCAACGAGTCGGACCCGGAGCAGCTCCGAGACGTTGCGACGTACGCTGAAGCGCTCGCCGAGCACAAGGAACGAGAGGCCCGTCTCGAGGAGTCGGCAGATCAAGAAGAGGTCGAAGAGCGACCGGACGATCTCCCGGACGACGTCCCTGTAAAAGCGACGATCACGATCAAGGAAATCAACGACAATCGCTACTACTACTGGCAGTGGCGGGAGGGAGAGAAGATTCGTTCTCAGTACAAGGGTCCGGTCAACCCGGACGAGTAAAACTCGATGATGGAGGACACCCACCCCACGTTTCCGTCGTAACTGGATGTTGGTGGAGGGGGTGACGCTGATTTCGAAGGGACCACACCCCCCGCGTTTCCGTCGTTTCTCCACGACGGCGTAGGGAGAGACTACGATAGTGCAATACAGCCACTAATTCTGTTGACCTAGAACGAATCTAGAGATGAACTAACTTCTACAATACATAGATTAAAGTGGTATAGCTGAGAAACGCTCATTAAGTGTACTTCGACCAAAGAGGGGGCGAAGTACTTCGCCCCCTCAAATGAAACGATCCTTTCTAGCTGCTTCTGTAGACGGCCAGTATTGGACGGCTAGGCCGCTCTCGTCTTTGGTATCTCGTCGTAGATGTCTTCTTCGAGTCCCCTCCCCACCTGTTCGGTGATTACGACGGAAACGTGGGGTGTGTGGGTTCGGGATTCGACATCGAGGCGACGCTTCCGTCTACGGGTTTCCTCTCTCACGTCGGAAACGCGGCTATATTGTCAGCAATCCAATTCCACCGAATTACGGTATTTTCCGGCTGATATCGGACAAGGAACGTCGGAAACGTGGGGTGGCGTTCTCCACTAGATTTATACTCCCCCCGCTCACACCGTGTGATATTCAATGACGCCCGACTCTTCACCCAGTTCTGTCGACGATCCACTCTTTGAATCCGGGCATCGTATCTTCGCGAACAAGGATCTCCTGAAAATCGGCCACGTTCCGGAGGCTGACCGGATCGTCGGTCGCGACGAGGAAATCTCGAAGCTCGCGAAACGTCTCAACGGTGCTGTCCACGGGTACTCCCCGGAAAACGTGATGATCTACGGGAAAACGGGGACCGGTAAATCTCTCGTTTCGAAACACGTCTGCCAACGAGCTCAGAATGCCGCTCAGGATGGCGTCGAGATTGGAACCGCGTATATCGACTGTGCTGAAGACAACACGGAGACTCAAGCAATCTCCTCACTGGCCGCGAAGCTGAACGATGAATCTTCGACTGGAATCTCCGTCCCCCATACCGGCCTCAGTACGTCGAAATACTACAAACTCCTCTGGAAGACGCTCGACGCTCAATTCGATTCTGTGATCATCATCCTCGACGAGATCGATCTGATGAACGACGACAGCGTGCTGATGAAGCTCTCGCGCGCTGAGGAGGCGGGAAAAATCGACTGTAGCGTCGGTGTCATCGCGATCAGCAACAAGATCCAGTACGTCGACAACGTGAACGAGCGCGTGAAAAGCAGCTTCCAGCACAAGGAGCTGTTCTTCAAGCCATACGACGCCAACCAGTTACGGGAGATTATGTTCAACCGTGAGGACGCCTTCCAGGACGGCGTCCTTTCCGAGGACGTGATTCCGCTCTCGGCGGCCTTCGCCGCGCAGGAGCACGGTGACGCTCGGAAGGCGATCGACATTCTTCGCCACGCCGGGGAGGTCGCCTACGAGGCCGGAGCAGAGCAGGTGACGGAGGAACACGTCCGCCAGGCACAGCAGCACGCCGAAAAGGACCGGTTCAGAGAACTCGTGAACGGCGCACCCACGCAGGCGAAGGCGGCGTTGCTGGCGCTCACGGAGCTGAGTGTCAACAGCAACGACGATGCGTTCCTAACGAGTCGGGTGTACGACCAGTACGAACGCATCTGCAACCATCTCGATATGGATATCCTCTCCGTCCGCCGGTTCCGCGACATCCTGAAAGAGCAAGCCTTCCTCGGGGTTGTCGAAATCGAGAAGATCAACAAGGGGAGTGCGGGCGGCATCCACCTCCAGAACCGACTCATCGAAGATCCCCAGGTCGTCCGCGAAACGATCCTCGAGGACAGCCGGATGCAGGATTGGACTCGCGAGTAGTGACCCCCTACTACTGAGTGGGTGCGGACGACGGAAATCCGGGGTGGGGCGTGAGGAAACGACGGAAACGAGGGGGGTCGAAAATTACGTCGGAAACGTGGGGTTGGATCGAAACGACGGAAACCAGGGGTGGGGTCCACTACGACAGTTCGTTGGAGGCTCCGAACGAGGTCAAAACGGCGTCCCTCTCACCGGAGAGCTCTCGGCGAATATCGGTTCGGTCCCACCCGAGCGGTGAAAGCACGCTCTCGACTGCTCTGACCAGCTGCGTCTCGTAGTACGAGGCGTCGTGGGTCTCGATCTCCTCGTGGGCGAGGGCGACCCGGTCTCGCGAGGATTTCTCGTCGTCGACGACCACGTACTCGATATCCTGGCCTGGGTGGACTGCCAGGTCCTGTTCGCGGGCTCGCTTCAAGGCGGCCACGTTCTGGGTATTCTGTGAGTAGCCTTCCAGGGGCTTGGAGACACGGTTCCGCCCGGCGAGCCGCTCTACTGCTACGGTGCCCGCCTGCAGTTTGTCGATTGCTCGTTCGAGACGCCCGAGCACCGCGTCCGGTGACCGCGTGGCATCGAGCCGGTCGAGACAGTCCCGCTGGACATCCTCGATGAACGGCGGGGTTGAGCGCTGCCGGGCTTCGATACCTCTGATCTTGAAGTCGTCGTCACCGGCGACCTTCCCGAAGTACTTCGTCAGCGCGCCGGCGTCGCTCTCGCGCTGCGGGACGAACGCCACCCAGTCGTACTGAGCTTCGTGTTCGAGCCGAATCTCGACTTCTTCCGTGATTGCCGTCGCGAGCGTCTCGAGGTCCTCGCGGTCCTCGTCGTCGACGTCAGGGTCCGGCGTCACCCAGATGGAGTCGACGATGCCGTGGACGACCCGCCAGCCGCCAGCTTCCAGTCGCTGTTTCGCCGTCAGCAGAATTTCACGAGCGAACGCGTTGATCGCCTCGTGGCACTCGATGCGGCCGAACTTCGCGTTGCTGAACCCCTGATAGCCGAAGCAGGCGACGAGGATCCACTTCAACGCTCCCGACCGTCCCTCGAGTTCCGCCAGACGGTCCTCATCGGGATCGTCCCGTTCCTTCTCGCGACGGATGGCCGCCTTGATCTCGTCGCGAGCGTCGATGATCGGCTGTAGCACGTCGACGAGGTAGCCCCGGTCCTCGCAGATCGAGTACTCGAGGCCGGGGACGTCGTCGCGGTCGCGGTGGCAGCTACACCGGATGACGTCCGGCGAGACGTTCCGGGTACAGATGATGTTCGGATAGAGACTCGAGAAGTCGAGTTCGTGGACGTTCTCGTGGAGGCCGACCTCGGGTGCGAAGATGAAGCCGCCGCGGTCGGCGTCGTGGAGCGTCCTCATCGGCTTGTAGAACTCGTGGCGCCAGGAGTTCCACGGGACGAGGACACCGCGGTCGTGGGCCTCGCAGATCTGGATCGCCGTCAGCACGTTCCCGATCGACGCCCACGCGAGCTCCTGGACGGGCTTCTTTGAGCGCGACACGAGGTCGAGGACGCCGTCGAGGTTCGTCTCCCCGTAGAAGAACGTGTTCGACTCGTCGATAATCGCCCGGCCGGGCACGTTGTACCGCGCCGGCGAGTGGCCGACGCGGCCGTAGCTCGAGTACGTCGATCGGCTCGCGAGCTGCTGGTAGTCGATGTCCGGCCACCGACTCAGCGAGAAGTCGTCGACGCCGGCAGCCGTCGCCATTTCGTACAGGGTCGGGACGATCTCGCTGGTTGAGCAGACCAGGACGTCCGGATCGTGCGCTTCGAGTGCCCCTTGGACGGCGGTCAGAATATCCGTCGGCGAGCCGGTGACGGCGTCGCGGGCGACGGACAGTTTCTCGTAGACATCGTTGCTCGTTTCGGTCACCGGAACACTGAGCCGGAGCGTCGACAGCTCGCTCGCCGGCGTCGGATCGGCGCCGGTCTCCAGGCAGTACCGGAACTCTCGCGAAAAGTCCACGTTGAAACAGGCGAGATCCCCGACTGGATGGGCCGACAGCTGGCGCGCTTGACGAGCGAGTGGGGTGACGCGGTCGATGTGGGCGATGTCGACCGCGAGAACGGCCTCCTCGTCTCGTCGAAAGCCCGGCCGTCGCGCAACCATCTCGGTCGCGACGACGTCCGGGTGCTGGTCGTACACCGATTGGAGCGTTGTGAGGTCGAGGTCGGTCTCTGGGTCGCGAGCGGCGACGTAGAAGCGTGGGGTGTAGTCTTGGCGCTCGGTCGCGACGGCGCCGTCGGCGGTTGCCTCCCACTCCAGGACGCGGCCGTCGTCCAAGAAGTCGATACTGAACGGCATCTGTGGCTATTTTGCCTCTGCCGATTTGGACGATTGCGATTCTAATAAGCTGAGGCGTGTCGTTTCCGAGTTTCAACCGAATAGGTTTAATACGTCTCTAATATCCGATCTGGTCTTGTTTGGCGCGTACACTTTCTTTTCCGGATGGCTTTCCGGGAACACAGCCAAGTATTAACCAATAGATCCGGGTGCTGGCGTCATTTGTTGGTTAAGCACCGAATTTGATCGTCGTATATCTCATTTATATGCCAACAGAGCCCTTGGCCACCATCTCCATCCACCAAACCATACTCTGAGTATACACGGACCAAAGACTTATTTAGTATCTGGAGTATGGTATTAGTATATGAGGCCGAATGTTGACATTCCGTGGTCCATCCATGGGAGAATCAAGGAGCACGCAGAGCAGACCGACCAAACAATCGAGGAAGCGTATATTGAAACCCTTGAGAATGGAGTCAGCGATCTTCCCGAACAGCGGGGAGAGGTTACTCTTCCAAGTCCCGATTACAACGATTTTGGGCCACGACTTATTCGAACGCAAGGAACGGACTCACCGGACATTAATGACTCAGTAACGTTCCATCCGTTTTTCCACCTCGGTGAGAACTCAATGGAAATCCGAACACGGATGGATGATATGGATGTCGATGAGTTCACAGACCGATTGGCAAGACTCCACAACGTAGGAAGACTCAGCACGTCTTGGTTCACCGTTCATCAGCTGGGTGGGGCACTCGTCGGTCGGGGGCCTGCTAACCTTGTCACGGCTGTTCGAGAAGCCCACGCCAGGTTCGCTGATGAGGAAATTCCAACGTACAAGAATGGACACCTCATCTATATTGCCAACCTTGCCTACGAAGACGAGTACTTGCTTATCAGGGCAGAGATTCCCCGATCATCCCGTGACAAACAAGTACTTTCGAATGTCGAACTCCGGTTCATCACAGAAGGCGTTCCCGTCACTGGAGCACTCTATCAACGTCTGGCTCGCGCTTTTGGCTTTAATGAACTATTCAATGCCACGGCGTTCGATCTTCCACGAACCGGATTCAACGCACCAGAAGGTAGCACACCAGTTGTTACCGAACAAATCACCACGGAAGAGGAGAACTACGACGACCCAAGTGTTAACGGGCTTATCATCGAGAATCCATTGCAGAATAACGATGATCTCCTGTCTCATCTCAAATCGGAACTTAGTGGACCTGATCGGACCAAATCAGAGGCAGAACACCATATTGAGGTGTTAGCAAATTACGATGAGTTGTACTGTGATCTCACTCACAACCACGGACTGTCTGAGGACCGGGAGTATGAGTTCAAGGGATTATCTGCGACATACATCAAGCCCCTTTTCAACCGAAACAGTACGTGGAATCTTACAGCCAGCGTCAGCTGGTAATTTCAGTACGAAAATCGGTTGTGACGTGTTTCTTCAAATAGGACGCTCAATGTCTATGAGTAGAAATTCCGACTCTCAATCTAAAGATCTAGCCTTAGCAAAACTCTGGAATCGTGGAGATATAGCTCTCACTTGATGAGATCGAACGACTGTACCATGAAGTGGGAGTTTAAGTATCGTTATTGCCCTTCCTATTCGTGATCGTCGCAGCGAGACAGCCTCTCGTGGTCCTCTCCGCTCTTTTTGACCGCGGCTTCAAGCTTCTCAAGACGTTCCTCGTGGTCATCTAGGCGGACTTCTTGTTCGAGATCGATGCTGAGCAGCGCCGGCAGCAGCGGATTCTGGTGGTTCAACAGCCCGCTCGCGTCGGCGTGCTCGCGGGCGTACTCGAACAACCGGTCGAAGCGCGGCTGTTCGCGACGCCGCAGTGCCCGCCGGAACTCTGCCCAGCGCTCTTCGATGGCTCGCAGCGCATCTCGGTAGGTTGGGTTCGTACGCCCCATCGCTATCGGCCTCCTGTACCGCTCGCCGTCCACGCATCGAGCAAGGGATCCGTGGTGGCCGCCACCGCTTCACTGTCAGCGGTGACGCCCGTTCCGACGCCCTCCGGAGTCGGCGTCGACGGCGTCGGCGTTGTCGGTTCCACGCCGACCTGCGTGGCGCGTGCCGCGAGCAGCTGCCGCCAGTACGCGAACGTCGTCTGGTAGTACGCGCCGTCGTCGACGGGATAGACGAGCGTCTCGAAGTCCTCGCTGACGACCCGTGGCCCCATCCGGGTTTGCTCACACTCCAGGTGGTGGTCGGCGACCGTCGCGACTGGCTCGGTGAATTCGTTTCGTTCGTTTCGCGTAACGAGCACCGGGATGTCGTACCCCTCGGCGTAGGTTGCCAACCGAGCGAGAGTTTGAGCCTGGAGGGTTTTCGCGTGAGTCTCGCCAAGGGTATCGTCGGCGCGGTACTGGGCGTCGACGGCCGGCGCGACGATGAGGGCGGGCGTGTGGGGCGACGTGTCCTCGTCACGACTTGGTTCCCCTCGACCGGCCGCCCCAGAACCGGCGGTGGACGACTGGATTACCTTATTCACCGCTGACGGGAGACCACAGACGGCGCCGTAGTGCTGGTAGGCGGTGAATCCGCGTGCCACGTGGATTCGGTTGAGCAATCGTTGACTAGGGGCGATTTGGGCGAGTGTCGTCGTCGTCGCGTGACCATTTGCGTCGATCCAGAAGGCGGGCCCGTCGTGCAGGAGGAGATGGTCGAGTACGAGCGACTGCAGGATCGGGACGCCACGGCCCCCCTCGACATCGAGCAGCGTGATTCCGTCGCCGAGTGACGGCAACAACATCTCGTCCGTAGACGGATCGGCCTGGTCAGCAAGGGACCGATTGCGGTTAGCTCCCCGTGTCGGCTGGTCCACCGCCAATCGGTTCGGCGTTGTGTGTTCTCCCATACTTGACTAGTTGTCTACGTTCCCGATAAGCCGCGGCGTGGCGCTTCCGCGTTTCAGGGAAGGGCTGGAAGGTATGTAGAACCGGACTCAGGCAACGGATTTCTGCCATCGTTCGACCGTTTCCGAGAACGTTTCCAGAGAGGAAGGCAGACAGTATCGTCGGATTAACCAACAGACCGAGGATCCCAACTCGATTGTTGGTTAAGACTCCCTGAACGTATGGTGATCTCGCCCTCACGCAATTCTGTTGACGGCCCCGCATATCCCCCGAGCCTACGATCTGATGTGATCGACGATTGTTCTCAGCGCGGTTACATCGTCGTTATTGTACTGTTTGAGTCGATCCCAGTCTGGTTCTTCGCCGTCGAGGAGATATCGCGTGTACTTGCTCCCGACCACAAACCCGTCGACGGTCGGGTCTTGATATTCAAAGCCGAGTGCGCTCGCTACGACGTCCAATTTATGCCGATTGAAGGGCCCAAAGAGTTCCTGTTGGGCAGTAATCCCGAGGTCGTGTGCTCGCTCCAGATGGTCGATCCCCTCAGTAATGCCGTGTTCGTCGAATCTGCGACTGAGACACTGTTCGTCGAAGTAGTTCCCTCCGTAGTAGATGATCGGCTCGGAGCCATGATCATCAAGGTACTCAGACAGATCCTGAAGAAGTGCTGACTCGTCGTCCGGCTCGAAGAATTGTCGGTACGCATCGTTCTGGTAACTGTAGGTGCCGACCAGCCAGATCCGATCCTGCTGAAGATCCGTTTCTATGTCCAAGAGGAGAGGCTCCGTATCGTGAAGGTCGTCGAAGGCGGACTTGTTTAGAATCACGACCTCATCGTTTTCGAAAGCCTGTCGATGAGCAATCCACCGGTCCACGTGCCATGACGAGGCTCCAGGGAGGGCTTCGAGTTCGGCACGCCGTTCTTCGGTAATCTCATCTGGGCTAGTGATCCCTAACTCACTGAACTGTTCTACTCGGTTTCGCCCGACTTGGACGAGATCAGTCAGTCGACTCCCTAGCAGATGGCGAGTGTCGTAGAACTCGTACTCGATAGACTCGTTCGAGGCGTCGATGGTGATGAGTGCGTACCTTCCTGGGTCGTCTACTCCGTCGTGGGATGCGATGTTGATCACCGTGCCGTACTCGAGGATTTCAGCTCTCCCTCCGAATTGATGGCAATGACCGCAGACGGTAGCTGGGGGCTGGATGTCGTCTATGAAGCTCCTGACGGCCTTCGACCCGATATGTTGTTGCCCGAATCGCTTCCCGATATCGAGAATGCCGAAGGGAGGAGTGTGAGTGACAAGAATCGGAGTTCTGTCTTCACAAGCGGTGCGGTGTTCGGAAAGGTGCCGTTGGACGTCGTCCTCGGTATAGGTGATGAGACCAGGTCCCTGGGTTGATCCTTCCTGGCCGATGAACACGAGATCCTCGTAGATGTATGGTGTCCTGTGGAGGTCGGTGGTAAATTCCTCATCGAATTGCGGACCGGTTGACGGGGGGAAGTCGTCGTTTCCTCGGACATAGAGCGATTGTTGGTGATTCGTGAGGCGAGCAAGTTCTGCAAGATGATCTGTGTCAGTATCGGCGTTTTTGAAACGTGAGAGGTCGTCGCCGGCATACAGTAGTAGATCTGGAGTTGGTTCTACAGTTTCGAGAATGGTGTAGAGATCGTCAATGGGTTGAGAGCGCCAGTCAGATACAGCGAGAATGTGGGTCATTTTGGTTGAGCGTAGTTAGTGTAGCCTCTTCTATCGTTTGTTTAGGTGTACCGTTTGGCATTAGGAGATTCTTCGCCCCGTTGTCGTTAACCAACAACTCAGGCTCATTGGGGCAATCTGTTGGTTAACGATGAGATTCCTGTGCGACCACGTTGAAGATGCTTCCCTCCGAACTCCTCGGTATGTGTGGCCGGAACTCGCTCTTCATCGACCAGGCCGACCTCGAGGCTCGCTTCGACGCCGAGGTCGTCGCGGACGGCGGGTACACCCCCCGATACAACATCGCGCCTGGCGACGACCTCCACATCATCACGAACGAGGCTTCCGACGAGATCGACGCCTACCACTGGGGGCTGATTCCGTTCTGGGCGGACGAACCCGAGGAGGGCATCATCAACGCTCGCTCCGAGACTGCCGACGAGAAACGCGTCTTCGAGCGGGCGTGGAAATCACGTCCCTGCCTCGTCCCCTCGTCAGGGTTCTACGAGTGGAAATCGCCGAACGGCGGGTCGAAGCAGCCCTACCGGATTTACCGGGAGGACGACCCCGCATTCGCGATGGCCGGGCTCTGGGACGTCTGGGAGGGCGACGACGAGACGATCTCGTGCGTCACGATTCTCACGACGGAGCCGAACGACCTGATGAACTCAATCCACGACCGGATGCCGGTCGTCCTCCCGCAGGACGCGGAATCTGACTGGCTCGCCGCAGACCCGGACACCCGCAAGGAACTGTGCCAGCCGTACCCGAAGGACGATCTGGACGCCTACGAGATTTCGACGCGGGTCAACAACCCCGGCAACGACGATCTCCAGGTCATCGAGCCGCTAGACCACGAGCAATCGGGCCTCGGCGAGTTCAGTTCCTGATAGCTGACGGGGTCACGGTCACTGCATCGGCGACGCGGCTGCCGAATCGACGAGCGAGTACTCTCGGTCTCGGCTCGTCCCTTCCGCCTCGAGGAGGTTGTACTGCTCCATCTTCGAGAGGTACGTGCGGATAGTCCGCTTCGTCCGCGGATCATCGACGTCCTCGGAATAGCGCTCGTGAATCTCGCTCGGCCCGACCGGGCCGTGCTCGCGAACGATATCGTAGACGACGCGCTGGTGCGGCGTGAGCGAGTCGAGGCTCTTCTGCTTGATCTGGGCCCGAGCATCCTCGGCGGCGTCCAGGAGAATGTCGTCGGTGATGCGCCCGTGGTTCTCGCGATCGGCCTTGCCGGCGGCCGTTCGGAGGATGCCGATTGCGAGGCGGGCGTCGCCGGCGGCCGCGTCGGCGATGCGGTAGAGTTGGTCGTCGGTGATGACGTCCTCATCGAGCCCCCACTTCGCCCGCGCACTGAGGATGTCGTACAGCTGCTCGTCGTGGTACTTGTCCATCCGGACGTGTTCGCTGGAGCGCAGCCGGCTCACGAGGCGGTCGTCGACGCGGCTGAACAGCTCCTCTTCCTTGTTCGCGATGCAGATGATCGCGAACTGTGGGAGGCTGTGAAGGTCGTAGATGACGCTGGGGTCTTCGAGCTGGTCGACCTCGTCGAGGATGACGACTGTTCGCGGGCCGTCATGTTGTTGGAGGCGATCGACGAGTTCGTCGTGGGGCGTCGACTGCCGGTGGATATCGATGGTGGCGCCGAGATCGTCGAGGATCTGGTAGAGCGTCCGGAATCGGGTGTAGTTGCGCCAGCAGTTGACGTAGGTGGTCTCGACGTCGAGGACCTCTTCGCGGAGCCGTTCGGTGACGAATTGCGAGATACACGTCTTGCCGGCGCCGCTGGGCCCGGTGACGATGGCCGTGTCGGCGGGTTCGCCGTTTGTAATGGGCTCGAGGACGCTGGAGAGGTGGTTGACTTCGGCGTCGCGATGCTCAACTTCCCGAGGGACGAACCCGGCGCGGAGGACGCGAGCATCGCGGATCATCTATATCTGGTAGATTGATTTTCAGGCTAATCATAAAAGCGTGACCGGGCTGTTTCCGGAAACATCTCCGACAGGAATGTGTATCAACCCTCTCCCTTCGTTGTAAAGCGATTACTGTTCTGTTAGATCAAGTACTCTGGAATTTCCGGAATTTAGTTTTGGCTTGGCCCAAGATAGTAAGATAGGGTATGCGGCGATTCAGTACTGGTGACAAGGTTCGAATCGATATACCGGATGAGAGTGACCCTGATCATGAACGACTTCACGATCTTTGTGGGACGGTTGTCGAGGTAATTTCAGACGATGTAGGGGCTGTAACTGGGGATGAACGAGAGGGGTATCTTTTCAGAGTGAAATTAGATGACGGGAGTACGGTCGACGTACGTTGGAGAGATCTTCGACCAGTATAACGATATTTCACCATGAGAGTACCGCGATCGGCGTGACCATCTCCTGCAGGCTAATTCCTCCATGGACATACCGGTCATCGTTGCGCCGCGTTGAGAGAATTGTCCGATGCTTCGCGAACAAGTACTCCTCTGGCGGCAGCCGGTACTCCTCAACCACGCTATCGTTGAAGATGATGTTACACCCATCCGCTTTTTCCATTCGGTTCCCACGGGCATACCGCGTCCCCGACTTCTGCGGGTCGTATTGGGGTGCTCTGACACTCTCATCCGCCCGCGTGGCACCGTGATCACTGACCAGGATCATCCGACCCTCCGAGTTCGGTTCCCGGGACGGGATCTCTTTTAGCTGCTCCGCCAAGTTATCTTTGAACACGGAAACAGGAATATGGCGGAAGCTCCGGTCACCACGCAGATTCGCCGTCTCGAGGCCGTGCGTGATCCAGTCCGAGAAGTGGTAAATAAACGTCTTTAACTGGGCCTCGATCTCCATAATATTCCGGATCCGGTCGGACTTCGTCTTCTTTCCAGCCACGTTCACATACTTCAAATCATTCCCATGCAGCCCCGTCGCGTCCCGCAGCAGTTCCTTCTCGTTCTGGTTGCCGTGGTTGTACAGCTTCACACCGTACTCGTCCTCGATCTCTCGCGGTGACAGCCCCGACATCAGGGAATTCCGTGCATAGGGCGTGGCTGTCGGGAGACAGGAGATATACCCACCGTCCTCCTCAACGGTGAACGTGTCCGACAGTTCATCCCGGACCCCTTGCCAGTGGTCGAACCGAAGTCCGTCACACACTACGTAGTAGACTGTGGTGTCCTCTTCCAGCAGCGGGAGCACGTAGTCGTCGAGGATATCCCAGCTCAAGGTCACCGACTCACTGTTCACCCAGTTCGTGTACCGCTCCTCCACGATATCGCAGAACAGCCGGTCAACCCGACGGCGGATATCTTCTTGGTTCTCATGAAGCCGGGTGATACCCAGCTCATCAGCGATATAATCGAGATCCGTCAACTGTCCCTCGATATCAATCCAGTCGCCGGCATTCGTCGGCTCCGCCTGCGACTGGCTCAGCACCTCCTCTAACTGCTCGAAATACGAGACCGCACTCTGCAGCCGATCCGTGCTGTTCCCGGCGTCCTCCATCTGCTGCTTCACCCGCCGGGCGGACTGCGTGACCTCACCTTCATCCAACATCTCCTCAATCACCTCTGACTCAAAGTACCGAGCTGCACTTGGCAACACGAACTCCTTCGTCCCCTCCACAGGATCGACCCCGTCGAGGTTCTCCTGCAGCGCGTCGGTATCAATCACCCGCTCGGTCCGTTCAATCTGATCGCTGTGTGCAGCAGGCCGCAACCGGGAAGCAAGGTCCTCCAGCTGTTCATTCCCGACATCCGGCGGCTTATCGACGATCGCCTGCAACAAGTCAAGCGGCAGACCGACAGCGTGCAGCGTCTGAATTGTCCACACCGCGGCCACGAAATCCGTTATGTCCTGGCGGTCCCGAAGCTCCTCTTCGAATCCCCGAACCTTCGGAAGCTGATTCAAGAGATGGGCATAGAGGTCGTTCTCGCCACGGTCGGAAATCCCAAAGCACCACTCATAGACCGTGGCAATATCAGCATCTTCAGTTGCCCGGATATACTGCTCTTCCATCGACAACGGGGTCCGCCACCGCTCACCGGTCAGGTACTCCAGCAAGAAATCCAGTGTCTCATTCCGTGTGTAGGACCCGATAGCCACCGACTGGTCGACGAACGCCAGAAAATCATCCAGCTCCGCCGAAATATACGGGTCTGCCACCGAATCCAGTTCGACACCATACTGGTCGATAAGCGTGGTCGGCGTAAGCGACAACGTCTCGTCGTAGCCAGACTGTGCAGCTAACTTCGTGACGTCGCCCAGCTCCTCCTTCACGGCTTGTTCCGGATACTCATTCAGCGCCACTACGACGGTTCCGTCTGCGTCCCGTGCAGCCTCGTACTCAGCGCGGAACTCCAGAAAATCGTGGTGGTTGTACGGGACGATCGTCAGCATGTCCACCTCGACCTCGTCCCTGGTGTTCTTCAAAATGTCATACCGGTCGTCGACCAGCACGGCCTGGCCCGAGAACTGGTTGAGCCACCGTTCAACCACTGCTGCTGTTGAGGTCGGGATATTGACAACCATCTATTCAGAGGACTCGTCTCCTTCGAAGTGGATCCGGACGAGCACGTCCTTGCCCTGGTTCTCCTGCTCGACCGTGGTGATCTCCCGTTCGATCTGCTGCTCTAGCTCATCGGTCTTCCGGGAGAGTTCGTCTCGCGAGACGGGTTCCTCGAACGCGTCGGTCCCGACGGTGATGTCCTCGACGACCGTGTTTAGCGAGGAGATGATGTTGTCGATCTCGGTGATCAGCGTCCGCATCTCGGGCTGTGTCTTCGAGATCAGATCATCAACATCAGCGTCGAGGAACGCCTCCAGCGCGTTCGAGTCAATCTCGACCTCCGTCTCCTCATCCGAGTCTGGCAGGAACTCCTGCAGACTCGTTACCCCCCGTTCCAGGTACTCCCGCGGCTCCAGGTGGCTGAAGTCCGGTTTCTCGTAGGTCTCCCCCAGCTCAAAGCCACAGGCACACGTCAGCGACCCACCTTTCAGCTGGTCGGAAACAGACCGGCGGCAAGGATCCTGCGGCCGTAACGCCTCCAGCTTTTTCCGCAGTTCCTCAGCCCGTTCGTCCGTCGCAAAGTTGTAGTCAGACTGATTGAGGATGCGAAGACGAGTGAACGCCTCCGAGTTCAGCCGCTCATCGATTTCCTCATGGACCGCTTCCAACTGGTTATTATAGTCGATGTGCTCGCTGCGGTACACCTGCTGGTAGGTCTCCTCGAATGAATCGACGGCCGACTTCAGGTCACTGGCCGCGACATCGTTCTCAACGACCTCCGGGAACTCGAGTTTGTCCTCGACGTCTGCAGCAGCCTCGGCGATATCGTCATCCTCCCAGTCACGGAACGCCTGGGACGCCCGATTCACAACCGACTCGTAGTCATTCAGGAAGGACTCCGTGTCACTCACCGTCTCGACAGCCGACACAAAGTCAGCCACCGAATCAGCCTCAATCGTCACCCGGTTGTATAACCGCTCCAGATTCGCAGACGCACTCTGCTCGGCATACGTCTGCGACACCACAGCCTCGACCGTAGACAGCTCATCCGTTAGCTCCGGGTCAACATCGACGCTCGAACACACCCGCTCATACCGGTCAATCAGGTCCGGAATATCATCCTCAAGCGACTCAATCCGGTCTTCGATGTCATTCCAGACCTCGATATAGGTCGTCTGCTTCCGGTCCCGACTGACCCGCTCGCTAAGCAGGGTATCCGCAATCGTGACGATATCATCCCAGTGCTCCGGCCCGGTCGGGATCTGGACCGCGTCGATATCGCTGGCAAGGTCATTCCCTGTGAATTCCGCATCCTCGATATTCGTGCTGGTGACCACCCCGCCCTCGATGATATCCGAATCAACCGTCGCTTCCAGCTCACCCTTCTGGACCAGCGACAGGATGTAGATCGCGATGATTCTGCCGCTCAAACCGTACGGTGTCGTCCGGAACTTGTTGTGGATGCGTTCAACAGGGACCTGCTGGTCCGAATCCGACTCAACGATATCGACGATCTCCTCCGTGTAGGGGTTGTCCGAGAGATCCAGCCGGTTCGGGTTCGCCTGAGTGGTGATCTTCAAGCCCTGGCCGTAGTTGTGAGCTGCACTCTCGAACCTTGAACTCAGCCGGCTGGTCACCCCGCCGTGCTTGACGATTCCGTCGAGGATCTTGTTGGTTTCACCGTCACGCCACGGCGTCTTCTCCCGGAATTCCAGCTCGTTCTCAGGGTACGCTCGGTCCAACGGTTCCTGGACGATATTCCGGATCGTGTTCTCGAGCGTCGGCTGGAACGCGAAGTCGATATCATCGAGTTCGCTGGTGAACACGGTCCCGTTCCGGTAGGCGTTGTTGACGAGGTCATCCAGCTCTGCCTCAAGTTCCTCCTTCCGCGAGACAGCCATCTCGTACTTTTCACCAGCATGCGGGTCGTCACTCTCATCATACGAATCGATGAGCCGGCGCAACGCCCGGCGTTGCTTGAATTTGTTAATCTGCCGGTCCGTCAAGTCTCGCGGAACCCACAGTAATACCCGTTCATCGTCCAGCAGATATTCCACCTCGTCCCGTACATCCTCGGCTGGCCGGGTCTGAATATACACCCAGAACCGCTGATCATCGAAATCCTCCGGCTCGGTCAGGCTCTTCCAGTCACGGAAGTCGTTCGCCGTGAGCAGGCCCCGGACCTCGGTATTCGTCTCCTCCCAGAGGACGTCGACCGAGGTTTCATCTCCCACAGTGGAGAACTGCCCGAACTCACGCATGCTCATATGGAACTCATCGCGGGCTTCGTCCCGGCTGAGGCCATCCACCTCGGTCGCAAGGTCTTGGTCGATCGTGATCTCCTCTTCCTTCTGGAACTGGAACTTCCCGTTCTCGTTGACCACGAAGGGAACGGTGTTCGCAATCTCCTCAAGCAGACTCTGGTAGTAAGCCTCGTTGTGCGACGCTTTCTCGGCGGCGTCGTTCATCAAGGCGTTCGTGACGTCCTCTGCCGTGCATCCCTGCCGCGTGATCGCATAGAGAAGCAGCACCTTGACGACATCCGTGGCGACCGCTTCTTCGTCGAGCCGGGGGAGATAATCTTCGACCGTCTGCTGGTAGTTATTATAGAAATCCGGGAAATTCGTCATCAACGCGTTGGTCGTGACATCCGGATACACCGCGGCAAGCTCATCAAACAGCTCGACTGGGGTGATCAGCGAGGCTTCGTCCCCGTGGTGCTTGACCGCGTTATGGAGCAGCATGATCCCTGTCCGGTTCGTATTGTCGAACACACTCGCCTTGTTGGTGAGATCCAGCGTCTGCTCAGTGTAGGGGAAGATGCTGCGGAACTCCCCGTGAGTATAGCCATCTAACCACGTGAAGCGCCCCTCGTAGTAATCGTAGTACTCCTCGATCGCGAGGTCATCACGGTGCTCCGTAATCGTCCGCCGCACAGCTATCTCACTGAACTGCTGCGGTGTACGGGTGAGCGTCAGGTTCTGCCACCGGTCCTCCGCGATAAGTTTCCCCCGCTGCCCCTTCACGCGGTCCCGCTGCTCATAGGACTGTTGTGCGGCAGCGATCATCGTCAAGGGGAAGTCATCCTTCAGATTCGCCAGCGTGAACAGGACGTCCTCATCGGTCCGCGCCCCCTGGTCGCCACGCCGGTTGAGGAACTCCGAGATCTCGTCGATGATATAGACGACGTGGTCGAAGTCTTCTAGAACTCGTTCGAGGGCGAGTGTGAATGAGGTCTCGAAGTCCTCGTCGATGTCGAGACTGAACCCGGAGTCGTGCAGCCAGGACCGGAGCGAGTCTGCGAACATCGTCTGATCGATCGCCTCCCACTGCTCGGCGTCCCAGTCCTCACCCGTCTGCTCGCTGAGGAAGTCGTAGAAGCTCTCTTTCCGGATTTTATCGTTGCTGTTGAACTCCTCTAGGAGGCGTTCGTCTGCACTCACCGGGAGTTCATCACCGGTCGCCTCACGGTACGCATCCTGCGTGTAGCGGATGATGTTCTTGTGGAGACTGAGCTGGGCGTCCCCTCCGCCAGCCAAGCTGAACGGGACCACGAGGACGTCTTTGGAGTGGATGTCGGTCCCGAGTGTACTGATGGCATCACTTTCGAGCAGGTCGAAACTGTCCTGGTCATCCGCGAGCAGCAAGCTGTAGAGCGTCGCGAGAACGTGCGATTTCCCACTACCGAATTCCCCTTGTAGCCAGTAGGTTCCGCCGCGTTCCTCTTGCAAGTCATTCAGAACGGTGAGAAGGTGCTTTTCGAGATCCTCGGTGAGGATGAATGTCCGAAGGATCTCTTCGGCGTCGGTCTCTGCATCTTCCAGGTCGATTGCGCCATTGATCGTCTCCGGACACGAGATGATGTCCGAGAGGGGTTTGAGTGCCTTATTGCGGGTCATTTTTCTAAGTTGATGATCGTAGTGTACGCGGTGGTTTCAGCCTCTACGTCGTGGATATACAGGTGCTCATTTTCGATATCGCCGTCCGCCAAGACAACGATCTTCTTATCGTTCCGAGCATGCTGTTGGAGCGTCGGCAACAGCGCCACATCGTATCGGAGAGCTATCTCAGGGTGGGACACGAAGATCATATCGTTGTCCTCGAGGTCCTCCCTGACGCAGTCCTCGATCGCGTCTGCGACAGCGCGGGAGAGCGGGTCCGGATTCCCCGCCTTTTCTGCCATTTTCCAGGTTTCGTAGTCATCAGTGGCACGAACCCGCTCAGAGACCTGCTTATTGAGATTAACAACGGGGATGCCTTCGGCATGTGCAAATTGTTGTGCAAGCGTCTTTTCTAACATCTCCGCAGGAGCAAGAACTACCCAAATAGCCTTCCCAGTCGTTTCATCAGCGAACCCTCGAAGGGTGTCCGCTACCTCAGGAAGGCGAAGACTACGGGTCTCAAACCGTGTCACGATAACAGAATGGTTCGCAGACCCCTGCCTAAACGTTTATGACTCACTAGGAGCTGTCAGCCGCTCAGGAAAGTCATAAGGCGTGTCATACAGCTTGACCTGTTCCATGTCGCTGATGAACGAGTACTCCCAGTATTCAGCGTGCCACCCATCATACACCATATCGTGGACGGTCTGCTTCTGCAGGAGGAATGAACGGCGAGTCAGCGATTCCAGTACGTCGTCAATAAAGTACATCTGCGGCTCTCCCAGCTCGTGGTGGATCGCATAGGCGAACGCATTGAGTGACTGCCGCCCCGTGAACGCATACTTGCCAGACTCTTCTTTGTCCAAAATCCCGAATTCGGAGAAGCACCGGAGTAGGTCCTTCTGTGTCCGTTCCGCATTGTCGATATCGTGTTCCTGCAGGAAAGAGTTGAAATCGCGAGCGGTCATGAACCGCTCTTCTTCCGACGCGGGAAACAGGAACTCCACCAAGGTCATCCGCAGCAATTCATTCGACTGTGCGTAATGGTAGAGGATAACCAGCTCCAAGGCCTCCTGTTCTAACCGGTCCGTAGCACGGACCAGAGGTGTATCGAGATCGTCCTCACTGTCCGGATCATAGTAGGGGTCATCCTCGAACAGCCGCTTCGTCAATAGAGAGGCATACCGCCGCCGGACCTGTTCACTGTTCTGCGGCAACAACTCCTCGATTGTATACTCCTTGAGATCATCCAGAGACGCAAACTCCCGTTCACTTGCCAGTCGCAGAAAGTCGACGGCTTCATCGACTAATACGACACCGATATCCTTGCCTTTCATTAGTTCTCCGTACCGTCTTCGAGGTCCTCAAGCTTCTGTTGCTGGCCGTCGTCGTCAGCATCCTCCTGCGTGTTCTGCTCGACTGACGGGTCCTCATCGGCAAGAGTCTGGCAGATCCGCTGCCGTCGACGGACGTCATCACGCATGTCCTCCGGCAACTCGTCGATATCAATGTAGTCGAACAGCAGAAGCGCGTCCGCATGCCGCTCCTCGTTCAACAAGTACCGAGTCCCGTACTCCAGCACCTCGAGTGGCGGTGTCTCATCGATATACTCGTCCTCACGGAGAGTGTGCACGAAGGAATCAATTCGTGACTCCATCTGCCCCTCACGTTGTCGCTCGATCCGAGCACGCTCCTCCGGCGTCTCCGGCATCCGCCATTTGTGCTCACGATCACTGCGATCGTATTCCTTGATGAACGCATCCTCCAGAATATCACCGAGTGAGGTCTCCGGCAGGGACGCCAAGTTATCCGCCAGGTGTTCCTGGATCTCGGTGTAGGTCGCAGCCTCCTCTTCCTCGAGGAACTGCTCGATCTCACGCCGGGCAATCAAGTCCTCACTGTAGTAGTTCAGCGTCGGGTCGATCTCGGTCGTCGTGTCTGGCGGCTGCCACCGGTCACGGCCCATCTGATCCTCGACGCAGACGTATTTCTCTTCGAGAATCGCCTCCCAATCTGGTCGGTACTCCAGCGCGTTATTCTCAGTCAACACCGTCAGCACCGCGTGGAACACCTGATCGGTATAGACGCCTTCTCCCTGGTACCCTTCGCGGACGATGTTGTCAATCGCGGTCTCCACCAGTTCGCGAATATTCTGCGGCGTTTCTTCCGGCGGTGTCTCGAACTCGACCTCCTCGGCTTCAGTCGGCAGCTTGTAGTAATTGACAATAACGTCCTTCTTCTGGGCCTTGCTCTCTGTGAGTTGCTTGTAGGTCTTCTGCGAGATGTCCAACGCGTACCGGCCGTTATACGGGAGGAACCCCGCGTCCTGAATCCGCCGATTGAATTCCTCCCAGGCGTTGAGACTCATATTCCCCGGATTGAACGTGACTGTCACCCACCGCCCAGGTTTCAACACCCGATACAGTTCCTCGAAAGTTTCACTGATTGCGTCCTGCCACTGATGCTCGGACTGTTTCTCCTCACGTTCACTGCTGTCCGTGATCACGATCTCATCATCGAACCGTTCGCTATCCTCCAGCCACGCCGTCCAGACCAAGTTGATCTCGCTGTACGGAACTTGATCCCCATACGGCGGATCGATAAAGATGTAGTCCACACTGCTCTCATCTAACCGCGACAGATCCCGGACATCATCTTGGAACACCCGGGCCGTTTCCCAGACGTCGAAATTGCCCATGACATCCTGTTTCTCCTCTAGACCCCGTCGGATGTAGTTGACTTTCCCCTCGAAAATGTTCCAGACGTTGTTCTCTTTGTACTGTGGCGGCTGATAGAGCGTGCCCTTGGTCACACCCCCGCCGGCTTCACGATCCTGGTACATGATCGTCGTGTTGAAACAGATGCTCGTGAAGCAGAACATCAGCAGTTCTCGAATCGGCGAATCGAACCGCTGGATCTCGTCTCGCAGTAGCGCCATCGCATGGAGGTTCCGCGGGGTGTAGAGATCCGCGACGGTCTGTTTGTTGGTGACACCGATCCGGGAATTGAGTTTCAGTTCCGAGTCCGGGGTCCAGTAGTCGATATCACGCTGGTTCGCTTGCTCGATCAACCGTTTATCGCGGTCTGTGGGTTCTTTCTGGTTGGCACGGCCCGAGCCACAGGAACAGTCATAGCTTATCTCGATCGGCCTACGATCGATTGGTTTCCCATCGTCTCCGATGCTTACGTCAGCCCCACATGAATCACAACTATATGTCGCCTTGCTGACTTTCCGGTCCTTCGTTGCGATAACGTCGTTTCCGCATCGTTTGCATTCGTAGACGTGCCGCCACCGGACATAGTTCGTCGTCCCCTGTGACCCACAGTCCTCACAGCTGACCCGGTAAAGGTCGTTGATCCGGCCTTTGACGGCGGACTCCAGTTCAGAATACGCTTGGTTCAACGTAGTTGGGGTGATCGGCGCGAGAACGTTTTGGGAGAGGAAGACAGCAGCGGGGCTGTGGTCTGTCCCGATGAATTTTCGCCCCTGTGCGATGGAGGCGACGCCCGTCATACCGGATCCCGAGCAGCCATCTAATACGACGTCATCCTCCTCTGATAGCTGTTCGACAAAATGCTCAATCGCTTCATAAGGCTTCTTGCTCCAATATATATGCATATCTGCAATAGGATTTCGCCTTGATACCTCTTTATCGAGAGGTTGTGGTGGTGTAGGGTACCACTCATCGTCGTCGTTCAGGAGGGGAGTGAGATCGTCATCACCAAAATCTTCAAAAAGACTCTCACTTTCTTCAATTCCGGAGAGGGAAGACTGATAATCTGTCATATTTTAAATAGGGTTGTCGTCCGCATTGCTCCCATCATCTGAGGCAAACACATTAAGTATTGTACTTCCGCAGCGGGTTGACTGGTGATTAGAATTACTCGGAAGCATTAGTTCGTTTTGCCGACGGATGCCATATAAATGGAGCGACCGAATTTTTCTGTGGAATTACTGTGGGGCTGGGTATATGGTATCTCGTTATACTGGCCCGAATAATACTGGTCGGACAATTCAGACGGATACTCAAAATGAAGGGATTCAAGAACTGGGACAGTATTATGTCACGGGAATCAGTTTACCTGTTACATGGCTAATGGCTGTGATTTTCTCACCAGTCCCTCCTTCGACGCGCTTCAATCTGAGGTGTTTGAACGGGTTGCTGAACAGGCTGGCGACGAGCCCGGCAGCATCCTCTACATCGAGAACAACGACCATCGCACGGATGAGGTCGCCGACGCGTGGGCCGACAATCACGAACCACTCCGGCTTCGAGTAACCGATTTCAATACTGTCATCGGTGAATGCTACGAGCGAATCGCTGACCCGAGTTCTCTTCTGGATGCGTTGACCCGGCGGCGGTTAATCGACCGAGCGCTTCGAACTGTCGCTGACCGTGGTCTCTTGGACGATGCGCATCTCTATCGAGACCACTTCACCGATCTCATTACAGAACTGGAGGGAGAGGGTTACCACTCACCTGAATCAGTTCGAACTCTCGTCGAGGACTCCCAGTTATCTCCTGGAACCGCTGATTTGGTCGCCAGCGTGTATGAGGAGTTCTACGAGCTCCGACGAGAAGGTGTCGGGGATGACGTGTATACCCTTAGTGAGGCGTACCGGACGGTCCTCGATAGCGGAGCTTCCCTTACGGAGATCTTCCCACACGTCGATGTCGTCGTAATCTCTGGATTCTACGACCTCTCCCACCACGAGAAGAGTTTTTTTGCTCCGTTGAACGCGACCGCCCTCTGCGGATTGTATCGCTGATTTCAGGGGATTTGGACGCCGTCTGGCGATATGGGACGTCTCAGGAACCTTGCACAGACGTTTCACGAGTTTGCCACGACCCACGTAGAAGAGTCAGACGTACCCGCCGTCGCCGCCGGCGACGACGGGTACGACAAGGCCACGAAGATCGGGCTACTCTTGCTCAAAGAGGAGGTCAACAAACCGCTCCGGCAGTTTGAGGACTACCTGAACGAGATGCCGGGGATCCTCGACGTGTTCGGTCTTGAGAAATCGCCCGACTTCACGTCGTTCAGCGTGTGGGACGGTGAATTTCCGATGCAAGAGTTGCGCCGCCTGCTCCGCCGGTCAGCGGAGCAGGCGGGGCTCTCGGGAACTGCCTCGATTGACGCCAGTGGCTTCCAGCGTGATCAAGCCAGCTCACACTACCGCAATCGTGTCGGCTACTCGTTCAATGCGATGAAGACGACGCTGCTCGTTGATATGGACTCGCTGGCCATCATGGACGCTCATTTCACGACAAAGAAGGCTTATGACGGCCATATTGGGCTGCAGGTCTTTCGGCGCAACGCCGAAGACCTGCAGGCCCTGCTGGCTGACAAGATGTACTCGTGGAGTGATCTCCGGGAAGCCTGTCGTGACGCATCCACGCGTCCAGTGATCAAACACTGCGGAGCGTGTCATAGAACTCTTCACACACTATAGTCAGTCTGGTTACTGTTATAGCAGATTATTAGCTTAGAAGTACGTGCACTTAGTGTACGGAGTTCAAAATAAGTTAGAGAGTGCCCTTTCGTTTCCGAATAATGATTTCTCGTACCCGTTCAACGTGGTTCGTCTCGGATTGAACGAATGCTGTGAGGATGGCTTCGACGATCTCGGAGCGGCTGGCTCCGAGATCGTCACACTCATCGACCAGTTCATCCACTTCTCGCACGATTTCCTCGTCAACAGCGACGCCGAACTTCTCTTTCGCCATATCTAAAACCATCTAAAAACAGCGTGCACCAAGTGTACGGCGGTTTCAATTTGTCTAAGCTGATTCACCAAGCCATGTGAACTCTTCTATGACACGCTCCTGCGAGCAAAACGCGCTCAAGAAGGCTCACAACGCCAGAATTGACGATGACGTCTACAACCAGCGGTCGATGAGTGAGACCGTGTTTGCGATGCTGAAGGACGACGGCGATGAGATACGCTCCCGGAGCTGGCATGGCCAGTTCCGGGAGCTCACACGGAAGTGCATCGTACATAACCTAACGCAGGCGGCGAGTTAGGGCTCGCCGCCTGCTCCCCTTCTCTGGACGTATCGAGGAGAGGCATCACCATCGTCCATCTCATACTTCGCACGGTATCTTGTGAAACTGATGTTTTGCTCACCGCGCACGTCGGCTGAAATTGAGTCATCCGATCTGAGAATTCGTCGAGAGAGCGTAGCTACAGGTGGAAAGTTGAGTATCACAATTCCAATACCGACGCTGTCTTGCATTCAACGCTGCATCCTGTGACGAGAGCGATCGCTCATCACCCTGTGGATTACTAACCGATCCGGCCTTCACCCCAAAAACACAGTGGCCCTCTAGCGCGAGGAGCTCACCGCCAACCTCGTAGGTTCGAGAGCTCTGGGCTGGGACCTTGACGCTGCGGCTTTCCTGAATATGCGGCCTAGGGCGGCCTTCGCCGATACCGATACCCCACCGGACTTCGCTTTCTGGGCCGATATCGCCGTCCATCTCGTTGTGGATAGTCCGTTCGAACTTCGGCTTCTCGTCGGTGAAGAAGAGTCGGCTGTCGTGCCCGAGTGGTTCTACCTCTGCATAGACTCCGAGCTGGTGGAGCTGGACTTTCTGAGATGCAGGCATGGTGGTGGATTTCTACAACCCGAGTTGTCGCTTGGCCCACTCACTGCCGGCGGTTTCCTGCATGTTCTCCCAGCCGTCGAAAGTGGTGTTCTCGCGAACGTAATCGTCCCATTCATCCTCAGGGATACCTTCGAAATCATCCGCTGATTCCACGGTCCACGGGCTATCTTCGATGAACTCACCGAAGTCTTCATACTCACTGTACTGCGTCATGAACCTCGGCGGGAATAGGTCCGTAATTGCCATCTCGTTCTCGCCATCCATCTTCTCGGCGCTCGCTCGCAACTCTTCGAGTTCGTCGATAGCTTCGTCAATACCGTCCATACATCCGCCGTAAGGCCGTGAATGTGAAAAGTGTCAGCCGAACCTTGGCTAAAATAGAGCAACCCACATAGTACTAGCCGCCGGAAGAACTACGCCGCCTTAGACCAACACCCTAAGCAAATGCCGAACACCATCAAGTCCACCGGTGCCGACGCCGTGGCGCTCCAGATCACTCGCGAAGCCCGAAGCGCTGGGCTCGTCGACGAACGAGATGGGCAGGCAAAGCGACTGGCGCCGGTATCCATCTTCGGCTTCGACGGGCTGCTGTTGCTCCTCGATCGCGAGCGCGTCGCCGATCGCCAGATTGCCGAGCTGGTGACGGTGGCGGCCGCCGACACCGAGACGGCCTATCCCGGCGGACGGGCCAAGGTCACGATTCGTGGCGAGGGCTATCAGGTGGCGCTTCCCGGCGCCGCCGACGCAGGGTTCGACGTCGGCGACCGCGCGCCGTGTGTGACAGCGCAGTGTATGCTCGTAATCCATCGCGATGGAGACGGGCGACTGGTGGGAGACCTGAAAACCATCCGGCAGCAGCAGGTAGCGTAGGTGGCGTTACTCCCGGGCAAGGCATCATCCACGCGCTGATCGCGCTGGCTGCTGGCCTGCTTGTGGGTCGGCGCCGGAACCACTGAACACCGGTTCCCATCTGCAGAGCGAACCGGGCAGCTCCCTCAACCCGCCGATAGCCGAGAGTGTTGCCGCCACCCCACCAGCGCGTATATCACGACGGACACGCTACAGCCGGGTATGGCTGGAGACAGACTCACTGTTTCGCTGGACGAGCAGTCGAGGGGGGCCCTCGACGAACTCGTCGAGCAGACGGGGGAAGGGCAGAGCGAGACGGTTCGGCGGGCCATCGTGTTCTACGCCGCGAACTTCCAAGTGGCGAACTCCGAGACGAACGTCGATTTAGAGCAGTACCACCGGATGCTCTCGGGGGGAGAACATGTCCTGCTGGATATCGACTTCCTGCACGGACTGCTCGACAACGTCGAACTCGAGAACGGCGAGCCCAGCCCGGGGTTTCAGGAGGTCATCGACCGGGTAGCGGAGTTCCACGCCGAGGAGTACCGGACCCGCTTTACCAGTCTCGCAGACATCCTCGACTGGCTGGCGTTCTGTGGCTTCCTGAGCGCCCGGAAGGCCGACGACGGCACCTACCACGTGGTGTTCCCGACCGAGAAGGTCAAATGGTTCATGACTCGCTTCATCCAGCGCAGCACCGAGAAACTCGACTTCGAGGTGGAGGTCTCAGAGGGCGTCTCAAAGGTCCTTATTTCCGAGGTGTAAGTTCACACAACTGCATACAGCGTACGTGAACCTCTTAATCACCCTTTTCCGGGCCGGCTCATTGGTAGCGAGTATCAATGAAGCACAAACTACGAGCCGGCTGCCGGTTGGCAGACAGCACGAACCGACGGCCCCAAACTAAGCAGCCGGCGGGGCGAGCGTGACGGCGGCTGTCGGCGTCGACGTGGGCGGGACGTTCACCGACGTGGTGCTCGTCGCGGACGGCACGCTCACAACGACGAAAGTGCCGTCGACGGCCGACCAGAGCGAGGGTGTCATCCGCGGCATCGAGAAAGCCTGTGCGGAGGCGGGTATCGAGCCCGCCGAGGTCTCGGAGTTCTCACACGCGATGACCGTCTCGACCAACGCCCTGCTCGAAGGGAACGGGGCCGAGACGGCGCTCGTGACGACCGAAGGGTTCCGCGACGTGCTGGAAATCGGCCGCCAGACCCGGCCGGACCTCTACGACCTCGGCGCCGAGAAACCCGAGCCGCTGGTCCAGCGCCGGAACCGGTTCGAACTGCCCGAGCGTACGACCACGGCAGGCGTTCGCGACGAGCCCGACCCCGACGCACTCGACGACCTCGTCGAGCAGCTCCGGGCCAGCGACGCCGAGAGCGTCGTCGTCTCCTTCCTCCACGCCTACGTCGACGCGAGCAACGAACGGCAGGTGGCCGAGCGGCTCCGCGAGGAACTCGACGCCTCGGTCTCTGCCTCCCACGAAGTGTTGAACGAGTTCCGCGAGTACGAACGCACCTCGACGGCGGCCGTCGACGCCTACGTCACGCCGGCCATCGACTCCTACATCGGCCGGCTGGAGGAGCGGGCGGCCGACCTCGGCCTCCCCCAGCCCCGCATCATGCAGTCCAACGGCGGCATCGCAGCAGCCAGCGAAATCCGGAGTCACGCCGTCCAGACGGTGCTCTCGGGCCCGGCCGCGGGCGTCGTCGGCGCCAACGGGACGGTGACGGCAGGCGAGAACGAGTCCTTCGAGGGGTTCGTCACCTTCGACATGGGCGGCACCTCTAGCGATGTGAGCCTCATCCGCGACGGCAGCGTCGAGCGAACCACGGACAGCGAAATCGAGGGCTATCCCGTCCGGGTGCCGATGGTGGACGTGAACACCGTGGGCGCCGGCGGCGGCTCCATCGCGTGGGTTGACTCAGGCGGCGCGCTCCGAGTAGGCCCAAAATCAGCGGGCTCGGAACCCGGTCCGGCCTGCTACGGCCGCGGGGGTGAGGAGCCCACGGTCACGGACGCGAACCTCGTGCTCGGCTACATCAGCGAGGAGACGCAGTTGGGCGGCGAACTCGGACTCGACGTGGAGGCGGCCGTCGCCGCGCTCGACCGGCTGGCCGACGAGGCCGGGCTCGGTTCGGCGCTCGAAGCCGCACAGGGCGTGTTCCGCATCGCGAACGCGAACATGACCCGGGCCATCCGCTCGGTGACCGTCGAGCGGGGCCACGACCCGCGAGAGTTCGGCCTCGTCGCCTTCGGCGGCGCCGGCCCCATGCACGCGGCCGCGCTCGCGAACGACCTCAATATCGGCACCGTTGTCATTCCGCACGTCGGCGGCGTGCTCTCGGCGTACGGCCTGCTCGACGCTGACGAGACCTACGACGCGGTGCGGACCTACCAGACTCCGCTGTCGGACACCACATCGACGGACCTCGAAACCGTCTACGACCGACTCACAGGCGAACTCCCCGTCGACGCGGCCGGCGAGGACGTGACGGTCCGGCGGTCGGCGGACCTCCGCTACCGCGGCCAGAGCTTCGAACTCGAAGTCGATGCGGGGAGGCCGGTCGACACCGAGGCGCTGCGGGCAGCCTTCGAGGCCACCCACGAGCGAGTCTACGGCTACACGGCCGAGGAGCCCGTCGAGGTGGTGAACCTCCGAGCCGCGGCTGCGGTGCCCCGGAGCGTCCCCGAGACGGACCTCGCGACGGACACCTTCGATGAACTCGGCGAGCATACCGCGGTGTTCGGCGGCGAGGAGTACACCACACCCGTCTATCAGCGACCCATGACCCCCGGAACCACACTGGGCGGCCCGGCCGTCCTCGAACAGGACGAGAGCACAACCGTCGTCCCGCCCGCGTGGGAGGCAACGGTACAGGAAAACGGCTCGATCGTTCTGACGGAGGTGCGGAAATGACGGTCCACAGCCCCGAAACCAGGGGCATCGACTCGGTAACGCTCGAGGTGTTCCGGAACAAGCTCGAGAGCGTCGCCGAGGAGATGGGGCAGGTGCTCATCCAGAGCGCCTACTCGCCCAACATCAAGGAGCGACAGGACTGCTCGACGGCGCTGTTCGACGCCGACGGCCGGATGGTCGCCCAAGCCGAGCACATCCCGGTCCACCTCGGGGCGATGCCGGATGCCGTCGCCGTCGTCGCCGAGAAGAACCCGGAGCCGGGCGACGCCTACATCCTGAACGACCCCTTCGAGGGTGGGACCCACCTCCCGGACGTGACCATCGTCTCGACGCTCGCGCCCGAAAACGAGGTCGTAGGCTACGCCGTGACGCGGGCCCACCACGCCGACATCGGCGGCATGACGCCGGGCAGCATGCCGGCCGGCGCCGCCGAAATCTATCAGGAAGGGCTGCGCCTGCCGGGCGTGCAACTCCGCTCGGGCGGCGAGCTCGACGAGGACCTGCTTTCGGTGATTCTCGCGAACGTCCGGAACCGGACCGAGCGACAGGCCGACCTGCGCGCCCAGATCGCGGCCCACGACCGCGCGGAGGACCGCCTCGAAGAGCTCATCGACGACCACGGTCGCGAGACGGTCGAGCAGGCGTTCGACGCCATCATCGACTACTCCCACGCCCGGATGACCGACGAACTGGAAGCGTTCCCCGACGGCAGCTACGCCGCCACGGACGTGCTGGAGGGCGACGGCGTCACCGACGGCGACATCCCCATTGAGGTGTCCATCACCGTCGATGGAACGGCGGTCAGCGTCGACTTCGACGGCACCGCCGAGCAGTGTGCGGGCAACATGAACGCGCCGCTTGCGGTCGCAAAAAGCGCGGTCTACTTCGTCGTTCGAAGCATCACCGACCCGGAAATCCCGCCGAACCACGGCAGCTACATCGATATCGATGTGACCGCGCCGGAAGGCACCGTCGTGAATCCGACACCGCCGGCGGCCGTCGTCGGCGGCAACGTCGAGACGAGCCAGCGGCTGACCGACGTAGTGTTCGCGGCCTTCGCAGAGGCCGCGCCCGAGCGCGTGCCGGCCCACTCGCAGGGGACCATGAACAACCTCATCATCGGGAACCGCGACCGCGGCGGCTTCACCTACTACGAGACCATCGCCGGCGGGTTCGGCGCCCGCCCCGACAAAGACGGGATGGACGGCGTCCAAGTGGGGATGACCAATACGCTCAACACGCCCATCGAGGCGATGGAGGCCGAATACCCCTTCACCGTCGAGGAGTACGCGTTCCGCGAGGACAGCGGCGGCGACGGCGAGCACCGCGGCGGCCTCGGACTGACCCGCTCGCTCACCGTCGAAACCGACGCCGTAGTCTCGCTGTTGACCGAGCGCCGCCGCCACCGCCCCGCGGGCGCCGAGGGTGGCGAGCCGGGAGCGACGGGCGAGAACCTCGTCGACGGCGAGGAACTGCCCGCCAAGACGACGCGCGACATCGCGGCCGGGAGCACCGTCACGATTCGGACCCCTGGCGGCGGGGGCTACGGCGACCCGGGCGAGCGTGATGAGACAGCTCGGGAAGCGGACCGACTGGACGGGAAAGTGACCGAGGGTGAACCCGAGGAAGAACGATGACTGACACCAACAGACTCGAAGAACTGCGCTGGCCGGAGGTCGAACAGTACCTGACCGAGCACGAATTGCCGACGGTCATCGTACCCATCGGCTCGACCGAACAGCACGGCACGCACCTGCCGCTGGCCGTCGACGCGTTTCAGGCTCGCGACCTCGCCGAGGAAATCGCGGTCGCGGCCGACGCGCTGACCGCGCCGCTGATACCCTACGGCGACGCGAACCATCACCTCGGCTTCCCGGGGACGGTGTCGCTCTCGACGGAGACGGTGGTCTCGGTGCTCTCGGACGTGTACGCCAGCCTCGCGGGCCACGGCTTCGAGAACATCGTCACCGTCAACGGCCACCGCATCGCCAACCTCGAGGCTATCGAGACGGCGATGCAGCGGAGCAAGGAACAGCACCCGGAGGTCTCTTTCGCCGCTATCGACCCGCTCCGGCTGGGGGTTTCGATCCACCAGCGACTGCGGGACGGCGACCCCGAGGACGGGATGCACGGCGGCGAGTTCGAGACCTCGTTTATGCTCGCGCGCTACCCCGAACTGGTCGCCGAAGACGAGTTCGAGAAAGAGAGCCCCGAAACGGGGCCGTATCAGTCCCTTAACCTCGTGGGCAACAACGACCGCGTACTGACCCCGAGCACGGCCCACTCGCCCGAGAACGGCGACCTCGGCCACGTCGGCGACCCGACGCTCGCCAGCGCCGAGAAGGGCGAAGAGCTCTGGGCGACGCTGGTGGCCGACGCCGCCGACTTCATCGAGGCCCTCGAGCGCTCGGGGGCCGAGAGGTGAGCGAGGAAGCGACGGTCCACGACACCGTGGAAATCCCGCTGGCGGACGGCACCGTTCGAGCGACACGTCACGAGCCCGCAGGCGACGGGCCAAGCCCGGTGATTCTGGTCTACACCCCCTATCACAAGGACGATCTCTCGAACACGCGCTCGGACCCGCTCGTTTCGTACTTCGTCGACGCCGGCTACGAGGTTGTCGTCGCCGACGCTGTCGGGACGGGCGCTTCGGACGGCCTCAGTGAGCAGCCGTTCACGGCCGACGAGGGCCGCCACGGCGCCGCCGTCGTGGAGTGGCTCGCCGAGCAGGCGTGGACGAACGGCCGCGTCGGGATTATCGGGAAGTCCTACCCTGGGACCACGGCGCTGGAAATCGCCGCCGAGAACCCTGACGGGCTGGCGACCATCGTCCCGATTCACGCGCCCGCCAAGATATACGACGCCTATTTCGACGGTGGCGCGCTGACGTTCCTGCGGACCTGCGGCCAGTGGGCACCGAACTTCGAGTACCTCCCGCTGCAGCCGCCAGCGAACCGGGGTGTGGACGGTTGGGCGTCCCGATGGGACGACCGCCTCGACGCCTTGGAGGACCGCGAGCCGTACCTGTTCCAGTATCTCTCCCACCAGACTAAGGACGAGTACTGGGCCGAGAAAGACGTGCCTGTCGGCGATATTCGGGTCCCGACGCTGGCGATCGGCGGCTACCGCGACGCCTTCGGCGGCGGCACGCTGGAGTACGCAAAGCGCATCGACGCGCCGACCGAAGTGGTTCTCGGCCCGTGGCGCCACGCCATGCCCGAACAGGGCGAGACTGCCCGCATCGACTTCCTCGGCGAGGTCGAGGGGTGGTTCGACCAGCACCTCCGCAGCGGAGCCGCGGCTGAAACAGAGCGCGAATCCCGACCCGAAATCCGCTACTGGACCGAACGGCCGACCGACCAGGACCGCCTCGCCGGCGAGTGGCGGGGTCGCGAGGCGTGGCCGACGGGTGAGAACGAGAGTTGGGTGACCGAGTTCGGATTCGGCGCCGACAGGCTCCGGACCGACGGCGAGTCGGCGGTCGGAACGGAGCGCTGGACGGTCGACTACAGCGTCGGGACGGCCTCCGTGGGATTCGAAATCCCGGGCGGCACAGATTTGGACACTACACCCGACGACGACCGATCGCTGACCTACGAGACCGAGCGTCTGGAGGACGCCTTCGAACTGACCGGCAGCGGCGAGGTTACGCTCCAGTTCATTCCCGACGGGTCGGCACAACTCCTCGCGGTTCGAGTCGTCGACGTGGCGCCGGACGGCACGGGCCGGCTCGTCACCCACGGCGTACGGCGGGCGGAGTTGGACGGCGAAATCGACCCGTTGGGGGAGCCGGGTGCCGAACCCGAACCCCTCGTACCCGGCGAGTCCCACAGCGTCGACGTGTCGCTGCGGCCGACTTCCCACGTGTTCGAGCCGGGGCACAAACTCCGCGTCGCGGTCAGCGGCGCGTTCTTCCCGTACGTCTCGCCGCCCGAAGACAGCGCCGGCTTCACGCTCAAGACGGCGGGCTCGTGGTGTGTCCTCCCCGGGGAGTTCCACGACGGCAGCGCGACGTTCGACGACAGCTACGAGTTCGACGCGCCACAGGACGTGTACGGCGAACCCACCGTCCCCGACTGGGAGACGACCGTCTCTCACACCGACGGGACCGTGACGGTGGCGCTGGAACTGTCCTACTCGAAGTCGCTAGCGGCAGCGACGTTCGACTACGAGACGGCGACGGAAGCGAGCATCCAGCGCGATAGCCTCGATACCGAGACTGTCGAGCGCGAGACGACGGCAACGCTGCACTACCCGACGGAGTCCGTCTCTGCGCAGGTGCAGAACGCGGTGACGCGGTCATTCGCGACGATGCAGTATCGGCTCACCCGCGATGGGGAGCCGTTCTACGGCGAGCAGAAGCGTTGGTCGGATTGACACCCTCCCCGCCCTGAACAGTAGTTGCCGAATCAAATCTTGCTCCGTACTAACCAAGCCGTTGAGTTCGCATATTTCACTATCGTGGCGGATTTCGCTGTGACAGATCTAGTGAGAGAGCGAGGGAACGCCGCGTCAGCGGCGTTCCCGAGCGATGCTTCTCTGCGATAAGACATACTCACCGATCATCTCGGTCAGATCCGAGGTGGACTCAGCCGTAGTCTGTCGAGAGAACGAATCTACGGAAGATCCGTGTTGAGATCTGCGGTGTTTCTGGAATTGTTTCACTTGAAGCCAACACGTTGGCTAACACCCACAGATTGTACAACGAGACTGCGAACAGAAAGTAGAACAGTCGCACCGAGAACGTCGGCGACGACGTTCTCGGGAGGAAATCGCCGAGCTGGCGATAGGACGTTTCGATCCCCCAGCGGCGGCGGAACGCCGCCGCGTATGCTTTCGCTGTCGATGAGTCTACGTCCAAACTCGTTACGAACCAGACATGCTCATCTTCGCTTGTGCGGTGCGGAACCGCAAAGACTGTGACATCTACCGACGCCGTTGGTTTGCGCTTTCGCTGCATCGTGTACTCGTCAGCAACCGTCTCAGCGCCGGCGCTGAGACGGTCTTTCATTCCACTACTCGGACGCGCACGCACGATGTAATCGACATCCTGCCGTTCTAACTCTGCGACGACGTGGACTTGGTAGAATCCACGATCGAGGTAGACGTGTCGAATGGAGACGTACTGTTTGGCTGTTTCGAGCAAGGAGCGAACGGCGTCGCGCTTGGCGCGAAAACCGTTCGCGTCCATCGGGACCACCGCAAGCGTAAATCGCGTGCGAGGAGCGACGATACACAGTGTTGCGAAACAAAACGCTTTGTTCGTTCCGAGATCTGGATACGTGGTTAGGACGTGATTAGTGTCGGCAGACCCGTAGAAGCGCCACTCGTGGAGATCGATGGCAACATCGACGAACGCAGGAAGTCGCCGCTGAGACCGGAGGACTTCGAACACTCGATTTCGGACGCCATCGAACTGGTCAGTGATTGCCTCTGATGAGAGATTGCGCAAGTGATACAGCAGCGATTTAGCCAGCGAATTTCGCGCCGTAGCGGTGATATCGACGTGCTCGTCACGATCAAGCTGGAGCGTTTTCCCACCAGTATTTGCGAACTCCTGATCAAAAGCGATCCGAGAGAGGATTTCTTGAAAATCCTCTCTCGTGTACTTCCCACACGGTTTCACGCCGAATTCGAGCTCCGGAAACAGCACCGTTGACGCAGCACGGCAAACCTGTTTCGCCTCAGCTGTCTGGACCATCTGTTGACCAACACAGCCCAGCGTGAAGAGCCTCAGCTAGGTTCGGCAACTACTGTGAAGCACGAGGATTCCCGGCTGCATTTGGGATATTGTAATCCGCGCTACGGAACCTCGTCGATATCGGGGTGCTCGCACAGGCGGCGCCGCCGGGGCCGGACGTGTTCGCGATCAGCGAGCGGCTGGACGAAATCGTGAACAGGCAGGTGACAGAAGAGGCGGAAGCGAACCTGGGCGCCCTCATTGTACACATCGACGACGAACTGCAAGCCACCGCTCTATCCGAGAACGCTGCAGAGCGAGGCGCGACGGCGGCCCCTGTTTCCATGCCGTCCGTCGCCGTCGCCGACGGTGCCGGTCGAACCGCCCGGAGCATCTTGGCCGCCGAGTTCGGGGTGGAACCGGAGCAGGTCGTGAGTGTTCTGCGGACTGGGGACCCAGTCGACCGACTCAACACGGCTGTCGAGGCCATCGACTCTTCCGAAGAGGTGTCGAAATCGGAGGAGTACGGCCAGATTGTGTTCGTCCACTCGGCGTACTGCTACCGGCTCACAGAGCAGGTGATGGAACTCGTCTGAGCGGTCGCGCAGGAACGGAAGGAGCCGCCGAACGGGTAGCCATCGGTGGGCTCTCTCCCACAGCGTGCTCAGCCCGACGGCGTCTGCTTCGGCTCGACCTCGTGACATTCGGTCGTCCGCACGGCGTCGTCCTCGGAGGGCACCTCGCGCCACTCTGGGTCGACCTCTTTGCAGTGCTCGGTCGCAATCGGGCAGCGGGGGTGGAACCGGCAGCCGCTGGGGAGGTCGACCGGCTCAGGCACCTCCGAGCCGATGCCCGAACTCTCCAGCGGCTCGCGCGGGTCCGGCGAGGGGATGCTCTCGATGAGCGCCTTCGAGTAGGGGTGTTTCGGGTCGTCGATGAGGCCGTCGGCGGCGCCCATCTCGACGATGCGGCCCAGATACATCACGCCGATGCGGTCGCTGAGGTAGCGGGCGGCGCCGATGTCGTGGGTGATGATGAAAAACGAGATGTCCCGCTCGTTCCGGAGTTCGTCGATGAGGTCGAGCACGCGGGCGCGAACGCTCGCGTCGAGCATGCTCGAAGGCTCGTCGGCCACGATGAACTCCGGGTCGAGCACGAGCGCGCGGGCGAAGAGCACGCGCTGGAGCTGGCCGCCGCTGAGTTCCTCGGGGTAGCGGTCGAGGAAGTCCTCGGCGGGCAGGAGGTTCACGTCCTCCAGCGCACGGTGGATGCGCTCGCGCTGCTCGTCGCTGTCCGTGATGTCGTGAATCTCCATGGGCTGGCGGAGCAGCCCGCGAACCGACCGCTTGGGGTTGAGCGCCTCGAACGGGTCCTGATAGACGATCTGGACGTGCTTGCGCATCTCCTGCATCTCGCTGTCGGACAGCGAGGCGAGGTCGGTTCCCTTGAACTTGATTTGGCCAGCGGTCGGCTCGATGACCCGGAGCAGCGTCTTCCCGAGCGTGGTTTTCCCGCAACCGGACTCGCCGACCACGGAGAAAATTTCGCCCTCGCCGATTGAGAGGTTCACGCCGTCGACGGCTTTGACCCGCTCCTCGTCGGCGAACAGCGACTCGAGCCAGCCCGTGCTCTTGATGTAGTGTTTCTCGAGGTCGCGCACCTCAAGTACCGGTTCGTCGCCGGACTTCGTCGCGTGGGCGGTGAATTGGGAACTCAAAGCTGGGACACCTTCTCGTGGTGGAAGCAGGCGGTTTCGTGGTCGTCGCCCACCGGTTCAAGCGGGGGCGCCTCGGCCCGGCACTGCTCGGTCGCGAGTTCACACCGCTCGGCGAACCGGCAGCCGGTCGGGGGGTTCCGCAAGTCCGGCGGGGTCCCCTCGATGGTCTCGACGCGGTCCGGCGGCCGGCGCGGGTCGATGAGACTCTGGAGGAGCCGTGCCGTGTAGGGATGTTTCGGTTGGTCGTAGAGCGTCTCGGAGGGCGCGGTCTCGACAATCTCCCCGCCGTACATCACGCCGATGCGGTCGGCGAGCTTCATGATGGCCGCGAGATTGTGCGAGATGACGAGCATCCCAAAGTTCAGGTCCTCCTGCAGGCGCTGGAGCATGTTCAGCACCTCGGCCTGTACGATCACGTCGAGCGCCGTCGTCGGCTCGTCGGCGATGAGCAGATCGGGCTCGCAGGCGATGGCCATCGCGATAGCCGCCCGCTGCTTCATCCCCCCGGAGAGTTCGTGGGGGTACTGCTCGGCCACGTCGGGCTGGAGATTCACCTTCTCCAACAGTTCCCGCACCCGGCCCTTGCGCTCGCCCTCGGGGACGATGTCGTGGATGCGTAATGGTTCGGCTATCTGCTTGCCGACGGTCTTGACGGGGTTGAACGCGTTCTGGGCTCCCTGATAGATCATCGAAATTTCGGCCCACTGTAGGTCCTTGATTTCGGATTTGGGTAACTGCCCGATTGCCCGGCCGTTGAACCGTATCTCGCCGTCGCCGATGTCGCCCTGCGGGGGGAGCGCCCGGATAAGACTGAGCCCGAGCGTGGACTTCCCACAGCCGGATTCACCCACAAGCCCGTAGGTCTCCCCGCGGGCGAGTTCGAAATCGACGCCATCGACGGCCCGGACGGGTACGTCGTCCTCACCCTCGCTGTAGTACGTCGAGAGGTTCCGGACTGACAGCAGCGTCTCCGCGGTGTCGGCCGAGCGGGCCTGTGTCTGCTTACTCATGGATATCGTGTGTGTCGTCGGTCTCTGTGAAACGGGACATCAGTCGTCACCCCACGTCCGCCGCTGGAGGCGGGGATTGAGTACCTCGTCGAGCGCGCTGCCGACAAGGATGAAGCTGAACGCCGCGAGCGCGATGCCGAATCCGGGGAGAATCATCCACCACCACGCCCCGCTGCTGAGTGCAGCCTGCTTCTGGGCGAAGTAGAGCATCGTCCCCCACGAGATGCGGGCGGTGTCACCCAGTCCGAGGAAGCCCACCGCGGCCTCCATCAGGATGGTGTAGACCATCTGGAGAATCCCGTTGGCGAACACTACGGGGAGGATGTTGGGAAGCACTTCTTGGCGCATGATGCGGACGTCGGAAGCGCCGAGCGCCTCGGTGGACTCGACGAAGTCGTTCTCCCGGACGCTAAGGGTTTTGGCCTTGATGGTTCGGGCCGGAATCGGCCACGAGAGCAGCGACAGGATGAGAATAATGTTCCAGATGCTGCTGCCGGCGTAGGCCGCGAACACGACCACCAGCACGAACGGCGGGAAGACGAGGCTCATGTCGATGGCCGTCGTGATGTACCGGCCGATACGGCCGCGGTAGTAGCCCGCCGGGACGCCGATGAGCGTCGCCGCCAACGTGGCGACGACGCCGCTGACGACGCCGACGAGCAGCGAGATGCGACCGCCGTAGAGGAACCGCGAGAGCACGTCCCGGCCCAGGTCGTCGGTGCCGAACAGGTGCTCGGCGGAGGGCGGCGCGAGCGCCTTGCCCACGCCGTAGGCCTCGGGGTCGTACGGCGCAATTATCGGCGCCGCGACGCTGACGAAGACGATAGTCCCCAGCAGCAGCGTGCCGGCGAGACCTTTCCGGTTGGTGAGGAAGTCCCGCAGGAAGCCGCGGAAACGGTCGAACCGCCGCGAGGTCCCGTCGGCGCGCTCCTCGGCCGTGCTCATCGGTACACCTCCGTCGTCGTCGTGAGTGCGTGAGTCATTCGCCGCCTCCGATTCGTGGGTCGATGATGGTGTAGAGGATTTCCGCGAGGAACATCGAGCCGAGCACCATGATGGCGAGGAAGAAGAACGTCGCCTGGATGACCGGGTAGTCGCGGGCAAGCACCGACTCGAACATCAGTTGTCCCATGCCAGGGTAGCTGAACACCGTCTCGACCAGCACCGCGCCGCCGGCGAGTCGCCCGATCTGGAACCCCAGTTGGGTCAGCACGGGCGGGAACGCCGGCGGGACCGCGTGGCCGAACAGCACCTGTCGTTCCGAGAGCCCCTTGCTCTCGGCGATTTTGATGTAGTTCTCGGGCAGGATGTCGAGCAGGCTCCCCCGCATCAGGAACGTGTAGCCCGCGAGGAAGTACGCCGACATCGTCACTACCGGCAGGAACGTGTGGTAGGTCAAGTCGAGGAAGTACGCGAAAAACGACGGGTGCGTCGCGCTGCTGGTCGCACCCGAAATCGGGAAGATCGGGATGACGTAGCCGAAGACGAACGCCAGCAGGATGGCGAGCCAGAACGTCGGGATTGAACGGAAAAACAGCGAGGACTGTGTGATGAACAGGTCCTCGCGTTCCCCGAAGTTCCACGCCGCGAACGCGCCGAGCGGGATGCCGACGACGACGCTGATGGTCACGCTCGCGCCCATCAGGTAGAGCGTGCGCGGCAGCCGCTCGACGATGAGGTCCATCACGGGAGTGGGATAGCGAGCGAACGAGACACCGAAATCGCCAGTGAGGGTGTTGGTCAGATAGAGCAGGAACTGCTCCCAGAGGGGCTTGTTCAGCCCGAACTCCCGGAGCAACTCTCGACGAGCCTCCTCGGTGAAGCCGGGGCCGACGAAGCGCGTCGTCGGGTCGCCGGGCATCACCCGCGGGATCGCGAAGTTGACGGCGAGGATGGCGGCGAACGCCGCGAGGTAGTTCCGAACCCGCGTGGCGATGTACGCTTTTTTCGAAGATGTGGTGGCCATTCGTTAGAGAGGGTAAGGTCGGTGAGGCGCTACTTGGGGTCGAGCTGGACCATCGGGCCGGTGCCGGGCTCGAGCCCGTAGGGACTCTGCATCCCGTAGCGGGGGATGGGGTTGAAGTTCTTCCACGCGGACGAGCGCATGCCGTGGAGCAGCTGCGGGTAGTAGAGCACGACCCACGGCAGCTCCTCGGTCAGGATGTCCTGTGCGTCGTAGAGGTAGCCCTGCCGTTTCTGCGGGTCGGTCGCGCGGCGCTGCTGTTGCATCAGCTGGTCGAACTCCGCGTTGTTGTACTGGCTGGTGTTGAGGGTGCCCTTCTCCTCGAACACCGGCGAGAGGAACGGGTCGGGGTCGAACCAGACGCGCCACGTGTTGAGCGTGAGGTCGTAGTCCTGCTCGACGGAGACCTTCTGCGTGTGGGCGTTGGACTCCATGGAGTTGACCTCGACGCTGATTCCGACATCGCCGAGCTGGCGGGAGAGCACCTCCGCGATACGGGGCCAGTTACCCGTGTTCTGAATGGAGATGACGAGTTCGAGCGGCTCGCCGTCGGGGGTGACCCGGCCGTCGCCCTGCTGCTCGTAGCCGGCCTCGTTCAGGATGGTGCGGGCCTGCTCCTGGTTGTGAGCGTAGCTGTTCGTGTCCGGGTTGTGGTAGAACTCCAGTCCTGGGGGCACCGGCGAGTAGCCGGGCGTGGCGTAGCCCGCGTTGACGAGGTTGGCGACGGTTTCGCGGTCAACGGCGTAGGCCATCGCCTTCCGGAGCGCCTTGTCCGAGAGCGGGCTGCGGTTGGTGTTGACGCCGATGTAGGTGACGTACGTCGAGCCGCCTTTGACGACGCTGAGGTTGTCCGCGCTCTCGAACTCCTCGACGTACTGGCCGGGCTGGAGGCGGAGCATGTCCCCGCTGCCCTCCTTCATCGTCAGCACCTGCGAGTCTGTCGAGGAGATGATTTCGATGCTCACGCTGTCGAAGTCAGGCACCTCGCCCCAGTACTCACCGTCAACCGAGAAGTTGAGGAACTGGTCGGGCTCGCGCACCTCAAAGACGAACGGGCCGCTCCCGATGGGGTTCTCGGTGTTCGAGACCTCGGCGGGGTTGTCATACTCCGACCAGATGTGCTTCGGGATAATCATCCCGAGGTCCGCGAGCACCAGCGGTAGCGGCGCGTACGGCTGGGTCAGTGGTGTGGTCACCGTGTACTCGTCTTCGACGGTGATCTCGCTGGGTTCGGCGATGACGCTGGAGAGCGAGCCGAGATACGGCCACTCGTACTCCTTGATGGCCTGGAACGTGAAGGCCACGTCCTCCGCGGTCAGGGGCTCGCCGTCGTGCCAGGTGATGCCCTCCTGAATCGTCCACGTGTAGGAGGCGCCGTCGTCGGAGGTCTCCCAGCTCTTGGCGACGTGACCGATGGCCTGTCCCTCGGCGTCGACGCTGGTCAGCGGCTCGTACATCATCCGGACGGCGTCGTAGTCCGGAATGGTGAGCCAGCCGAGCGGGTTGATGTTGTTGACGCCGCCCGGCCAGATGACCGAGAGCTCGGAGTCTGTGGAGCCACCGCCGCCACCGGCCGCCCCGGTTCCGTCGGTAGTTTCGGTGTCGGTACCTCCCGAATCGCCTGCACAGCCTGCGAGCAGACCGGCCGCGGTGCTCGCACTGGTTGCGCGGAGGAAGCGGCGGCGGTCAAGGCTGATTTTGTCGGTGATGTCGTTGCTCATGGTTTCAGTTGTCGTCGACAGCCGCCACTCCCGCCGGGCCAGATTGCCGTGTGAACGGGAATCGATTGTGACACACTGTCAGTCAGTGGCAGAATACATATCGTATCTGTTAAAGCTGGTTGTGAGTGCTGAATACCTTTGGGTACGGCCCCGCGGTCTGTATGAACCGTTCATACAAGTCGGCCGGTCGGGCGGGTGAGAACAGCACGGTCGTTCGGGGAACAGCCCGCAGCTAGGCGACGGTATCGTATCGGCGAGACCACAAGCTATTTGTCCTGATATCAAAATATCGAGGTAATCCGGCCATCCCTCCGCCGTCTCCACCGTTCGACAACTGTACATGCGCGCGAAACCGCGCCTCCAAGAACTCGAACACGAGAACGGATCGCGGTTCGGGGTGCGAGCAAATGGCGACTGCCGATAATACGCTCACGCTGTTGAAGAAGGAGACCGGAATCGGGTAGTACGGTGCTTTACCCGTGATAGAGGGCCGTCTGAGCGACACGCTACCGAAAGTTACAGAAAATCGTCCATATGGTGGGAACTTCAACAAGAATGGCCGTTTAGCGAGCGTTCTGAAGCAGTCTCCACTTATCGATTCGGTGGAAACCACGCATCACAGACTCGCTAAACCCACTGTAGTCTCAATTTCCCACAACCTCGGAGGATGGAATTGATGCGTGCCTTCTGTTCTCCCGAAGTTACGGTGAATGTGGGGCTTGCTTGCGGTTTTGATTTTCTATCACTCAGAAAACTTTTCTAAGCGACATTCACTGTGAAAGTTTGCTAACCGCCAGACGAAGGACGATTCAGACAATTTTAAACTGGAAATAAGCTGCGCATCAAAACCAAACTCCGAGACTCTGTAATTTCCACAACTTCGGAGGATGGATTTGATGCGTACCTTCTATTCTAATTCAATATAGCTGGAATAATAATGCCCACCAGTCAGTTGGCCTGTTTTTCAAGATTGTGCGACTCCGCTATGAGTACCGTGTTTCGAGCTCCTCAATCTGGGCGATAATCTCCGCGAGTTCGATTCCCTTCTCAGTCAGTGAGTACGTCACTGTCGGTGGCGATGCAGTTTCGTCGACGTCCCGCGCGACGACACCCTCTCGCTGGAGTGCTTTCAGCCGCGTCGACAGCGTACTCGCCGGCAACCCCTCGATCGTGTTCTTGATGTGGTTGAACTGGGCGTCCTCTTGGGCCAGTAACCGGATGATGTGAAACGTCCACTTACAGCCCAGCACTTCCCAGATTCCGCTCCACTCTGTTTCCTCGATTCGCATGAGTTGACCTTGTTCAAAATCTCGGACCTACTGGCTTCAAAATTACTACTTGATTTACAACGCCAACTCTCCTCGATTTAGACAGGCGATTATCAATGAGCAACGAACCGATTCCGGGCTACGACCGCGGCGCCGAAGACCTCCCGGCGCCACCGATCACGATGGACGAGTTCGACCACCTCAAGCAATCAGTGATGTTCACCGACGAGGATGCCGCCCACCTCCAAGCGGCGGGTGACATCCTGGAACCACAGATCGACGAAATCCTGGACCTCTGGTACGGCTTCGTCGGCGATCACGATTTCCTCCTCCAGTACTTCGCCAACGCGGCGGGAACGCCGGACGAGGAATATCTCGACCGCGTGCGGGCTCGTTTCGGGCAGTGGATTCGTGACACCTGCGACGCACCATACGACGAGGAGTGGCTCGCCTACCAGTTCGAGATCGGTCGTCGTCACCACCGGACGGGCAAGAACCAGACCGACGACGCCGACGCAGTCCCGCACATTGACCTCCGGTATATCATCGCCTTCATCTACCCGATTACGGCGACCATCCGGGAGTTCCTCGCGAACGGCGATCATAGCGAAGCGGAGGTCGATGCGATGTACCACGCCTGGTTCAAATCGGTCGTCCTGCAGGTGACGCTCTGGAGCCAGCCGTACGTCCCGGAGGGTGACTGGTGACCGCGGAAATATCCGGGACCGTTGGGTGGATCCATACCGCTCGCGAAGCGAGTGCGTCCTGGGGTGGGTCCCCGACGGAGTAGTGAGGATGCAGATTCACTACCTCCAGCATGTCCCCTTCGAGGGCCCCGGAACGATCCGCGAGTGGGCGACCGACCGGGGTCATGACCTGATGGGGACACACCTCTACGACGGCGAGTCGCTGCCCGACCTCGACACGTTCGACTGGCTGATCGTCATGGGCGGGCCGATGGGCGTCCACGACACCGACGAGTACCCCTGGCTCACGGCAGAGAAAGAGCTCATTCGGGCGGCAGTCGACGCTGACAAGGTCGTCGTCGGGATCTGCCTCGGCGCCCAGCAGGTCGCCGAGGCGCTCGGCGGAGAGGTCTCCGAAGCCAACACTTCGGAAATCGGCTGGTTCCCCGTCGAAGCGACCGCCGACGCAGTCGAATCACCGCTGTTCGCCGACCTGGGCGAGACATACGAGGTGTTCCACTGGCACGGTGACACGTTTGACCTCCCGGAGGGCGCAACCCGCATGGCCCGGACTGACGCGTGTGCGAATCAGGCGTTCGTCTACGGCGACCGGGTCGTCGGCCTCCAGTTCCACCTCGAATCCTCGCCGGCGATCGTCGACGAGATCATCGAACACAGCGGCGACCTGCCCGACGGGCCGTTCGTCCAGAGCGCCGAGACGATGCGGGCAGCGGTCGAAAAGACCGAGACGTTAGAGCAGCGGCTCCGGACGCTGTTCAACAATCTCGAGCGGCAGGTCACGGAGTCCGACACCACGACGGAGGCTGAACCGTGACCGCCTCCGGGAACGAGCGGTTCGACCGTTCGGCATCGGCTCGATTGTATAGCCGGGCGCTCGGATCGTTGGTCGGCGGGGTGAACTCACCGGTCCGGGCCGACCCGCAGCCGCATCCGGCGTTCGTCGACCACGGCGACGGGGCCCACCTCGTCGATGTCGACGGCAATCGGTATCTCGACTACGTGATGGGATACGGGCCGCTGCTACTCGGCCACGATTTGCCGGAGACCGTCCAAGAGGCTATCGCAGCGGCTGTCTCAGACGGTCCGATGTACGGGGCTCCGACCGAGCTGGAGGTCAAACTCGCCGAGTTCGTGATCGATCACGTCGACAGCATCGAGGCGCTCCGGTTCGTCAACTCAGGCACGGAGGCCACCGCTGCAGCAGTCCGACTCGCCCGGGGGTACACTGACCGGGACAAGGTTGTCGTGATGCAGGGCGGCTACCACGGCGGTCACGAGTCGTTCCTCGTCGAGGGCGACGTCAACGAGCGCACGCCCAGCAGCGCGGGCGTCCCCCAATCGTTCGCCAAGGAGACGATCCCGGTCCTGTTCAACGACGAACAAGCCGTCCGCGACGTATTCGAATGTCACGGCGAGGAGATTGCGGCCGTTCTGACCGAGCCGCTACTCGGGAACCGCGGGATCGTCACGCCGGTCGACGGCTATCACGACACCCTCCGCGAGCTGTGCGACGACCACGGAGCCCTGCTGATTTTCGACGAGGTGATCACCGGCTTTCGTGTCGGCGGGTTGGGATGCGCCCAAGGGAAGTACAGTGTCACGCCGGACCTGACGACGTTCGCGAAGATCATCGGTGGAGGCTTCCCAGTGGGGGCGATCGGTGGCCGCGCCGAGGTGATGCAGCGGTTCACGCCGACCAGCGAGGTCTTCGAGTCGGGCACGTTCAACGGCCATCCGGTGACGATGGCCGCCGGGCTAGAGACCCTCAAGTATGCGAAGGCCAACGATGTCTGGGGGCACGTGAACGACCTCGGCGAGCAGCTCCGGACCGGCCTCCAGGACCTCGTTGAGGATTACGCGCCCGAGTACACTGTCGCGGGGACGGACTCGATGTTCAAGTTGCTGTTCACCCGCGAGCGGCCTGACGAACCGAGCGGCCACTGCACGAGCGGCTGTGAACAACGCTCCGACTGCCCCCGGTTCGAGACGTGCCCCAAGACCGGTGCCGATGTCGCCGCGGGCGCGACCGACCGCTGGAAGCGAGTGTTCTGGCCCGCGATGGCCGACCACGGTGTGTTGCTCACGCCGAATCAGTTCGAGAGCCAGTTCCTCAGTAACGCCCACACGGAGACCAATGTCGAGCGGACACTCGACGCCTATCAGGAGGTGCTCACTACATGACCCAGCAGCCAACGACCGACGCCACGCACCGCTATTCGACCGTCGCGGCGCAGGACCCAGCCGCCGCCGAGGCACTGGCTGGCGAGCGCCGTCGCCAGCGGGAGACGCTCACGCTGATCGCCTCGGAGAATCACGTCTCCGAGGCCGTGCTCGAAGCCCAGAGTAGCGAGTTGACCAACAAGTACGCCGAGGGATACCCCGGCGAGCGGTACTACGCCGGCTGCGAACACGCCGACGCGCTGGAGCAACTGGCGATCGACCGGGCCCACGACCTCTGGGGTGCGGACCACGTCAACGTGCAGCCGCACTCGGGCACGCAGGCGAACCAGGCAGTGTACTTGGCGACGTTAGAGCCGGGCGACCGGATTCTCTCGCTCGAACTCAGCCATGGCGGCCACCTCAGCCACGGCCACCCGGCGAATTTCACCGGGCAGCGCTACGAGGTCGAACACTACCACGTCGACGCGGAGACGGGCTACATCGACTACGAGGAGCTGGACGAGAAGGCCGCCCGGTTCGACCCGGATATGGTCGTCTCCGGGTCGTCGGCGTACCCACGGCACATCGAGTACGAACGGATTCAGGCCGCTGCCGACGCAGAAGACGCGCTGCACCTCGCCGCCGTCGCGCACACGACCGGGCTGATCGCTGCAGGCGAACATCCCTCGCCAGTGGGGGTTGCCGACTTCGTCACGGGGTCGACCCAGAAGACGATCCGCGCTGGCCGTGGCGGGATTATCATGTGCCGCGAGGAGTGGGCTGACGATATCGACACGGCGGTGTTCCCCGGAGCCCAGGGCGGGCCACTGATGCACAATATCGCGGGCAAGGCCGTCGGTTTCGGTGAGGCGCTGGAGCCCGCGTTCGAAGCGTACGCTGCCGATATCGTCCGGAACGCGGAGGTGCTGGCTGACCGATTCCGGGACCACGGCCTCTCGCTGGTCTCCGGCGGGACGGACAAACATCTCGTTCTGGTCGATCTTCGTGAGTCACATCCCGACGTGACCGGGGCGGACGCACAGGACGCCCTCGAGCAGGCAGGGATCATACTGAACAAGAACACTGTGCCGGGTGAGACGCGCTCGCCGTTCGTCGCGAGCGGGATTCGCGTCGGGACGCCCGCCCTCACGACCCGTGGGTTCGACCCGGAGGCCATCAAGGCCGTCGCTGACGCGATCGTTTGGGTGCTTGACTCGCCCGAAGACGATGCCACGCTCGGGACAGTTGCCGAGGAGGTCCGGAGGCTCTGCGAGCAGTTCCCAGTGTACGACAGCCCCACAACAGGTCAGGAACCGGAATGACCGGGTTCGTATTCAACGAGAAGCCGATCGATATCGCCGCCGGTGACGGTGTCTTCCTCTACGACAGCGACGGGACCGAATATCTCGATTTCGGCGCCGCATACGCCTGTACACCGGTCGGCCACTGCCACCCGCGGGTTGTCAAGGCCGTCACCGACCAGACCCGCGACCTACTGTTCGTCCAGGCGTCGTATCCGCAGACAGCCCGGACTACCGCATACGAGATGCTCGCGGATGTCGGGACTGGTGACCTCGACAACGTATGGCTGTGTAACTCCGGGACCGAGGCCAACGAGGCGGCGATCAAGTTCGCCCGCAGTGCAACCGGCCGTGAGAAGATCGTCGCCACGCGCAACGCCTTCCACGGCCGGACGCTCGGAGCGCTGGCCGCGACGTGGAAGCCAAAGTACCGCGAACCGTTCGAACCACTCGCCGGTGGAGTCGAGTTCGTCGACTATGGCGATGCAGCTGCGATGGCCGGTGCGATCGACGACGACACCGCTGCGGTAATCGTCGAGCCGATCCAGGGAGAGGGCGGTATCAATCCGGGCGGTCGGGAGTTTTTCCAAACCATCCGTGTTCACACCGCTCAGCACGGCGCCGCGATGATCGCCGACGAAATCCAGACCGGGCTTGGGCGAACCGGGTCGATGTGGGCGTCCGAGCGCTACGAGGTTGTTCCCGATATCCTGACGACGGCGAAGGGGCTCGCGAGCGGACTTCCGATGGGGGCGACGCTCTGTCGGGATTGGATCGCGGACGGCGCCGGAAATCACGGATCGACGTTCAGCGGCGGACCTGTCGTGAGCGCCGCCGCCGCTGCGACGCTCCGAACAATTGTCGACGACGACCTCCCAACACACGCCGCGGATCTCGGGGGCTACTTCCTCGAAGAACTCCGGCAAACCCTCGGTGAGGCGGTGCGAGCAATCCGCGGCGAGGGCCTCATGATCGGCGTTGAGGTGAAGCGTGGCGCAAACCGAGTGCTTCGCGACCTCGCGCTTGACCACGGGATCCTCGCACTTCCCGCTGGCCGGACCGTCGTACGGATGCTCCCACCGCTCGTGATCGAGCAGCAGCACGTCGACCGCGCCGTAACGGCACTGAACGAGGTGCTGAACTAAGATGGACGAACTCCTCCCAGATACCGAACGACGACTCCCATCCGATAGCTCGAACCACACATGACCGACGCGAAACTGCGCTCGATTCAGGTCGGCACCCCGAAAACATACGGGACACACGGCGCCGAAGAGCCGATGGATAGACCGTGGGAGACGGCCTTCTACAAGCAACCGGTTGAGGGCGAGGTGTTCCTCGGTGAGACGAACCTCGACGGCGACCAGCAGGCCGACCTGCGACATCACGGTGGGCCGGAGAAGGCCGTCTGCGTCTATCCGGTCGAACACTACTCCTACTGGGATCAGGAGTTAGGGCTGACACTCGGTCCAGCGGCGTTTGGTGAGAACTTCACCATTGAGGGTCTCACCGAACGTGAGGCGTGTATTGGCGATATCTTCGAGGTGGGTGAGGCGACTGTCCAGATAACCCAACCCCGGTCACCGTGCTGGAAGTTGGCCCGGCGATGGCGTGTTCCAGACCTCGCCGTCCAATTCGAACAGACAGGATACACGGGTTGGTATTTCAGAGTGATCGAAACTGGCCTTGTGGCGTCCGGACAGCAAATGAAACTGGTAGAGCGACCACACCCAGACTGGTCAGTTGCTCGGGCAACAAAGGTCCGATACCGAATGCCTCAGGACCGGAAGCTGGCCAGGGAATTGGCCAATCTCGAATCACTTGGGGAAAGCTGGACAGGGAAGCTCGCGGACCGAGCAGAAACAGGAACCCAGCCAGATTCTACCCCCCGAGTGTACGGACCGAATCTACCAGACGACAATGTCGATGAGGCATAGACTAACAGAAAATCCACACCAGTACATAAATAAAACATCATGCAACGGAACTATCTCCAAGCTAAAATTCATCGAGCTACGATTAGAGGTACAAACATCGACTACGAAGGCAGTATCACAATAGGAGCTGACCTCTTAGAGGCTGCTGACATCTGCCCCCACCAAAGAGTACAGGTCGTTAACTGTACGAATGGAGAACGTTTAGAAACGTATGTGATTCCTGGTGAGCCGACAGTGGTTCGTTTAAACGGTGCAGCAGGGCGATTGGCTGAACAGGGAGACACAGTCATAATCCTATCATACGGGCTATGCGAACATGACGATCAACCTGAGCCAACAATAGTCCGTGTGAACGAAAATGATGAGATCACCGACGTAGACACGGAGCATAGCTACGAACGGGAGAGCTACCGATCATGAGTGACACGACCTCCCCACATCTCACTCGTATCGCAGTTCATCCGATCAAGTCACTGGAACCGGTCACGTTGCAAACCGCAGAAATCGCCGAAAACGGCGGCTTGCGACACGACCGCGAATACGCAATGTTTGATGACGATGAGAAGTACGTCAACGGAAAACGAACTGCTGACGTACACCGTATTAGGACATCGTTCGATGACGGTCTTGAGCACGTGACACTCCGCATAGAAGAGGAGTCAGAAGAATCCGCATGTCGATTCAGTTTGTCCAACGACTGGAGCGAACTCGCTGACTGGCTCACTGAATATTTCGGCTATCCCGTTCATCTGAAACGGGACTCGAAAGGTGGGTTCCCGGACGATACAGTTCTCTCGGGGCCTACAGTGATCAGTACGGCCACCCTCCGCGAGGTCGCTTCTTGGTTCGACGGGTTGGACGAACACCAAATGCGTCTCCGTCTCCGAGCGAATCTCGAAATCGACGGGGTGCCTCCGTTCTGGGAAGACCGATTATATTCCGATCATGACCATGAAGTCGTGTTCCGAATCGGCGATGTGACGTTTCGCGGCGCAAATCCGTGCCAGCGTTGTATCGTCCCAGTCCGTGACCCCCATACCGGCGAAGAGTATCCAGAGTTTCAGCGGATCTTCATCGAGAATCGTAAACGGACACTTCCAGAGTGGGCGGACCGCGCACGATTTGATCACTACTTCTGTTTGATGGTCAACACAAAGGTTCCTGAATCCGAGTGGAAGTCTGGTGTAGCGGTGGGTGATGAGCTAGAGGTACTGGGGGAAGTTCCTATGGAAGGGCCAATTAATAAAACAGGGAGTGACCAGCTCGGTTAGCCAATAATTCTTCCCAGTCACTTTTTGAAACCTAATTGAGAGAATATTGAGGAAGGGACTGTTCATTACCGCGTTAGAATCAAAATCAGATGGAAAATTGCCAAGACCCGCTCTCAGACCGTTCTTGCCGGATGACTCACGCCTACAAAACTGGAATCGAACTCAGGGAAGCACTACGAGATGGAGTGTGTCTCCGGGCAGCTGTGAGCGAGGTCACCATCTACATGGAGCATCTCGAGGACGGCTATCCGAGCTGGCACCCCGCACCAGATTCGTTCCAGGGGGTACTCCGGCTGTTCATCTATCGGGAAATCACGGGCGACAGTTACCGGACCCTCGAAGCGTACCAGGAACTCGCTGACCCGTTAGGGCTAGACCACGTTCCCGACGAGGCCGTCCTCTCTCGCGCTTGGCGGAACCGATTCGATGACGGGGTTCGAGAGTACGTGACCGTCGCCGCTCACTACGTGGTCAAAGAGATCCACGACTACGGTCCCTCAGTATCCGCCGTGCGCCCAAAAGAGGAAGTCACTGATTCGAAGCCTGAGTCGACCGACGACGATGAGCAGGACAACTCCGGGGGCGCTAATTTTTCCGATGAGCAGATCCACCGGACGACACGCCTCGCACGAAATCACGGCTTCGACGGATTCGATTCTGGCCGAGCGCAGAACGCCTCCTACGAAGATACGCAGTTCTTCGAGCTCCAGACGTTCATGGGGATGGTCGGCTGTGGTACCGCGCAGGGTGCTGCACGGTTTCAGTTCAGACAGGGCAAGGAGTACGGTCCGCATGGAGACACGCATCTGCGGGCAGTCAAACAATTCGAGCCCAAAGCGCTGATCGAGGGCTTCGATAAGGCGAGTGACCGGTTGCTCTCGGCTATCGCCTCGGAGGCATCGTTTCGGCGTCCGGTCACTGCAGCAATCGACATCACGACGATCCCGTACTACGGCGACCTAGAGGGAATGTCGATGGTCAGTGGGATGAGGGGGGAAGAAGAGCGGGCGTTCAAATTTGCGACACTCTCAATCGTCGGCGAGAACATTCCGCTGGTGCTCGCCGTGGAGCCGGTTCGGGAGAGCTCACCGTGGGATAGGAATCCGCCGAATCAGGTTCACCGTATTGTCCGGCGACTCGTGACACGAGCGAAACAACACGTCCCTGTAGAGACCGTGCTGTGTGATCGGGAGTTCGATTCCAAGAACGTCTACCAGACGCTCTCGAATCTCGGGGTGAACTATCTCATCCCAAAGCGGGTTACCAGCACTGAGCGGGAGGCCATCGAGACGATGGATGCCGATGGACAAAACGTGGCGGTCGAATCGGCGTCTGTTCACGTCGAATCAGGAAGTCACTCGATGCAGTTCCTGTACGTGCCGTCGACGAGTGGTGAGGGGACGGCCGTCTTCGCGACGAATCTCCGGGTCGGTCCGGAGGAAGCCGAGTCGTTCTGTCAGCGCTACAGCCGTCGTTGGCAGATCGAAAACGAGTACAAGAGCATCAAGAACGACTTTCTCGCGAAGACCTCCTCGAAGGATTATCGTGTGCGGCTGTTCTACTTCGTGTTTGCGGTCTTGCTCTACAACATCTGGCGGCTCACGGACTTTCTGCTGAAAGCTGGCGTTGATGGCGAGATGGACTATGCGCCCGTGTTAACCGCGGGTGAATGTGTCGAAGTCGTCGTTTCGGCGCTGATCCCACCCGACTGACCGGTCGCTTCCCTCCCGGGTTCGCCACCTGAGAGTGGTAACGCTGTTCAGCAGCGCCAGAATCCGCGAAATTTTGGACGCTCTCTTGGCAGATTGGAGCGGGATTGTTCAAAATAGGTGCTCGATTGGTGAATAGAACACGAATAGACGGCGGCCAAGCCCAAAACTGGCCTATCCTCCGAAACTGTGGAACTTCCAACCTGTTCAGATTTCGTATAGCAAAATACACTTTACGAACCAGAGTAGACCGTCTAAACGTACGAAAACAGCCCCTAGAAGGCTATTTGAGGCTATATTGGATGCTGTGCTCCCTACTTTGGATTAGTCAAGTAGTCACAAGTAGATTTTTGTGGGTCCCCGCTGTCGGTGAAGCTGAATCGATGGCACCGCCAGCTGACGGCCCGCAACCCGGGGAAACAAGCGGCAATACACCACTCGACGAGCCACTGCCTGATTTTCTCGACGCCAAGGCGAAGACGATCGAAGAGGCGGACTCCGACGGCAACACGACGCAGCGATCGGGCAACTACGTTCAGGCGCTCGAACGCGTCGTCCCGGACTGGGTCGAGTGGATGGACAGTCGCGGGGTGACCACCCTCGAAGAACTCGACAGCCGCAATCTCGCACGCTATGCTGGCCATCTCGCCCGACGCGTGAACGCTCGGCGGGCGAATGGTGACACCGAGGGGATCACAGCCGCTACGGCGTGGAACTACTACTCGCTCGTCTCCGCGTACCTCCATTATTGCCAGCAGTGGGAGTACATCGCGGAGAATCCAGCAGATACTGACCGAGCGAAAGACGAAATGCCTGACCGACCCACGACGGATTCCGGGCAACAACAGTTCTGGTCGCAACAGCAGCGTGAGACAATCGTCTCACACGTCGACGAGCGAGCGCACGAGGCCATTGATGCCGACCCCCAGAGCCAAGAGGCACTCACCGCTGCCCGTGACCGGGCTCTCGTCTACGTCATCGGGTTTTCAGGCGTGCGTGGTGCTGAGGTCTTGGCAGCCAATCTCGATGACCGGCGGACGGGGATCACTTGGGCAGACGTCGACACCGACCAGGAGGTCCTGACAGTACTCGGCAAAAGCCAGAAAATCGAGAAGGCACCGCTGACGGACCGTCCCGTCGGGGCTCTCACACGCTGGCAGACGCTCTTAGACCCGCCCGATGATACCTGGCCCGTGTTTCCCTCGTTCCATCTCGCCTCACTGCGAGACGCCGCACGGAGTCCGCTTCGGGACCGTGGAGTCGATCATGAGACGATCGATGAGATCACCAGTCTCGGCACAGCTGGGCTCGTCGAGGCCTTCCGGGAACGGGAACTTACCCCACCGGCGCTAACCACTGAGGGCGGCCGATACACGCTCAAGAAGCTCTCTCAAGCAGCTGCTGTGGATTGTTCAGACGATTCGAAGGGCTATCTCACCCTCCATGGCGCTCGCCGAGGTGTTGGGGAAGCGTACTACGACGAAGCGGGATTCAGTGACGCGCAACGCGTGCTTCGACACGAGGATCCGTCGACGACGTCGAAGATGTACGCGCACAAGGAGGCGAGTGAGCTGTCCGACGTGGGTAGCGATATTTTCTCATCAGAGGAGTAGCCGCTGTCAGCTCGCTGTCTGGGGTCTTCTGAGCGCTCGAATAAACCGTTTACTGCGATATTCTATCGATAGTTATCACCGTCACACACAACCTCGGAGGATGGAATTGATGCGTGCCTTCTGTTCTCCCGAAGTTACGGTGAATGTGGGGCTTGCTTGCGGTTTTGATTTTCTATCACTCAGAAAACTTTTCTAAGCGACATTCACTGTGAAAGTTTGCTAACCGCCAGACGAAGGACGATTCAGACAATTTTAAACTGGAAATAAGCTGCGCATCAAAACCAAACTCCGAGACTCTGCACCGTGCGTACCCCGGTTTTACCTGGATACACCAACGATAGACAGCTATGGTGGGCTCTAACCCTAATCTCGAAACGTGGATTGAGCGCACGAGCCCCTTTGAGAGGGTGTGGTCGGTCATTCAACCCGTCTCGGAACCACGATCAGCGAACTGGGTCGCCTCCGAAGCTGCTGTCGCTGATGAAACTGCTCGAACACACCTCGACCAACTTGTGGAGGTTGGTGTCTTGGTCGCAGATACCGATACGGATCCGAAAACGTACGCCCCCGACCCCATCTACCAACGTTTCCAAACGATTCGTGAGCTCTTAGCTGAACACGACCGGGATGGTCTTGAACAGCTCAAAGCGAATCTTCAGGGTCAGATCGCGACGTGGCAAGCAGACTATGAGGCTGAATCACCAGCCGCTCTCCGCGAGCGTGCTACCGCTGAGGCTAATCCTGAGAAAATGACCTCACTCCGTCGTACTGCGGCTGATTGGGACCTTGCTGAATACCGGCTGAAAGTTATCGGCCAGGTTCTGAGGAACTATGATACGTACAGGTCTGCTGCTCCGTCGTAGTGTCTGAGCACAAGGCGAGTCCAATCCAACCAGTCGCTGGAGTGCCGTACCCTACAAATAAGCAAGGAGAGGGCCCACGGCGTTAGCCGTGGGGTGAATCCGACAACTGCGGTAACACGTGCGAACTATCCTATTGCTGGATATTCAATGCTCTAATTCATCCAATCCTGCCTCTAGCACTTCGGTATATGCCTCTGAGAGCTCCAGATCATTCGCTTCAGCGTAGTCTTTGATTCGGCCACCCAGCGTATGCGAAATGTCTATGTTTGGGCGCATGACAAAAAGACTTTAAGACTAAAAGTATAACAATCTATCGTCGTGAAGCGTACCAACACGTTCGCAGTACGTCCGCTTTCCGAGGACGGAGAGCGGCTGCTACGGGATCTGTTGGACGCTTCCGCCGCTCTCTGGAACGAAGTCACTTACCAGCGCCTCATGCGGTACAACGACGAAGACGGGTTCGAAGGCGGCGTGTGGGACGCCGATACAGGCCACCTCGAAGGCAAATACAAAGGCGTTCTCGGTGCGTCCACCGCCCAACAGGTGATCCGGAAGAACAGCGAGGCGTGGCGAGCGTTCTTCCGGCTGAAAGAGCAGTACCACGACGCCTCGAACACGTCGATCACGGATCATCCCGAACCGCCGGGCTTCCGTGGCAACGAGGACGACGGGCGCCAACTCAAGACCGTCATTCGCAACACGTCGTACACCGTCGAATGGAGCGACCGCTCCCGACTCGAGATACTGGTCGGGAGCGAATTGAAAGACAGATACGACCACACCGGGCGCCTTCGGCTCGAAGTCGCTGGCGACCCCAATTGGCCCGACTACGAGAAACAAGGTCGATTGGACCTGTGGTACGACGAGACCGACGGCACCTTCCGAGCTTCGCAGCCCGTGACTGTTTCTGACGAGACGCGGGCAACTCCATTGGCTGATGAAACGGCTGCTCTGGATATCGGTGCGAACAATCTCGTCGCCTGTACCACGACGACCGGCGAACAGTATCTGTACGAGGGTCACGACCTGTTCACTCGCTTCCGCGAGACGACTCGGGAGATCGCCCGGTTACAGGCCAAACTCGAAGCGGGCCGACACAGCAGCGAGCGCATCCGGCGGCTGTATCGCAAGCGCACTCGGCGCCGCGATCACGCCCAAGAAGCGCTGTGTCGCGACGTGATCGAACGCCTGTACACCGACGGTGTCGACACAGTGTATGTGGGTGATTTGACCGGCGTGTTAGAAACACATTGGTCCGTTGAGGCAAACGCCAAGACGCACAATTTCTGGGCGTTCAGGAGATTCGTGGACCGACTTGCTTGTACCGCTGAAGAGTACGGGATCTCGGTGGTAGTGCGGTCGGAAGCGTGGACGAGTCAGGAATGTCCGCAGTGCGGGTCGACGGATCGAACCACGCGGCATCAGGAGACGCTGACGTGTGTGTGTGGGTTCGAGGGACACGCGGATCTCACGGCGTCGAAGACGTTTCTCGAGCGGCAGACAGAGCAAGAAGTCAGGCCGATGGCACGGCCCGTGCGATTCGAGTGGGACGACCACGAGTGGTCGGGGCAACCACACCCTCACGACAGTCCCAAAGAAGCGCGCACAGACCGGAGTACCGTCGATAGTGAAGGGAAAATTGCCTCCGGGGAGACGGCCTAGCCAATATCCCGCGAGAGGAATCCCGGCTTCAGCCGTGGGAGGATGTCAATCGAGAGCGTACCCCCACTCTTTGAGGACGTCAACGACATCGTCTGTGTGCTGAAGGCCCACCAATAACGCAGCCTCCCGGAGATCGGCTTTTCGAACGCTCTCCCCAAGTCGCGCCTCGATGAGCGACTTCTGTTTCCGCTGGACGTTCATTGTCTCTTCTTGGAGGTGAAGTTGGACTGTCTGATCGCGTCCGTCAGTGATACTATTTCGTCGGAGAACCCAGGGGATATCACCCGCTGAGGCGTTGTTTACACCTGTTTCGACGGTATCCCCCGCCCCGGTTTCTATCTCCACTTCGGTAGATTGCTCCTCTTGGCCACTGCTGTCCTCATTGGCCGAGGCATCTCCTTCGAAGTCCGCTTTGCTGTTGCTGTCTTCCTCTTCCTCGTCGTCCCACCCGTTGACGGTCCCTTCTTTGAATCCCGCCATCAGACGGTCACCTCCTCAGGATTGTCTAACGCCCCTGGTTCAGGCGACGAGGGCGCAGTAATTCCGCTCTGGGTTTCGAGGAATCGAGCAATTCGATCGAACTTCGCCAGTGTCTCAACCTCGTAATCCCGACGTCGACTCCGATGAGATCGCACGAACTCGAACGCACTACACTGGTGTCGCCAACAGCCCTCCATCATCGACGTCCGGTCGCCGATTACCTCAGGCACCTCGAAGGGCACCTCATCGACGATCTCGTTCTGGTCTTTCGTTCCCTTGAACTCAATCGGGACGGCGCCGAGGACGCCGACATCGATGGTCAACTCGTCCGCAAAGTTCGTCGCAAGCTCTTCTAAGCCTTCAACAGACGCTTCGCCCTTTGCGGATGGCTCAAACGGAATGAGGAGATTCCGCGTCGCGTAAATCGCATTATAGAGGTGATCTGACTCCGTTGCCGGCGGATCACAGATGAGAACGTCGTACCGGTCCGGCACATCGTTTTCAGCGAGGACCCGACGAAGTTGCGCGTAGATGTTGTACGCCTCACCAAAGTCCTCTGCGCGGCTTTTTTCGCGTGCGAGGTGGTCAGAGAGATCCGAGAGTGTGTTGTGTTCCGGAATGATGTCGATGCCCTCAGCCGTTCGAATTAGGTCATCGAACTCGCCACCAGGGTTATCGACGAGATGTCGAACGAGACTATCTGCGGACGAATCACTCCGATCGTCGTCGACGTCGAACAACCGGCTTAGATTCCCGTCCTGTGGATCCAGTGGGATCACAAGGACATCAAGCCCTGCTCGCGCGTGAGCGCAAGCAATGTTCGCTGTTAACGACGTCTTGCCGACGCCGCCGGCCTCGCTGTAAACCGTGTACGAGAGCATACAGTATGATTAGAGACTAATCACATAAACGTATGTCAGACACATATCTCTGTTAGGTGTCTAAGTTAGTTAGAGAAGTAAGATACATGTCTTAGGTATCTTAGACTGGTGTGTAAGACACATATCTAAGATTCACTTGTGAGTTATATCCCGGTGGAATCCGTCTAATACGCTGGCATGGCAGATACGCCTTCCAACGTGGATCTCAAATCCGATTTGACAGACGATGTTGCCCTCGTGACTGGGGCAAACCGCGGAATCGGAGCCAAGATCGCTACCAAGCTCGCCGACTTAGGCGCAATAGTATACGCAGGCGCCCGAGATCCAACCGACGTTACCGCACCCAACCAGCATGCGATCACACTGGATGTGACTGCCGAGGAGGAGATCCACTCGGCAGTCGACACAATCGAACAGGAGGAGGGGTCGCTTGATATCCTGGTGAATAACGCCGGGATCTTCCCTCGGTCGGGTCCACTCCACGAGATGGAACGCGCAGACTTCGACCGCACAATGGCTGTGAACCTTCGTGGCCCGGTGTTGCTGACGAAGCAGGCGTTACCACTACTGTTAGACAGCCCAGGCAGTCGTGTTGTCTCGATGTCTTCGGGACTTGGACAGTTCACTGAGGGCCAGATGGACGGGCAATATCCCGCTTATCGGCTCTCGAAGGTGGGTATTGGCGGATTAACAGCCTACCTAGATGGTGAATACGGTGATCAAGGTCTCATAGCCAATGCCGTCTCACCCGGCTGGGTTCAGACCGACATGGGCGGCGATCGTGCGCCTCGGTCTCCATCGAAAGGAGCCGAAACGCCGGTCTGGCTCTCTCAATTTGCGCGAGGGAGTCCAGCGGGTAAACTCTGGAAAGACAAAGAACAGATTCCTTGGTAGATTTCCGACAAGGCGTGCCGATCAACTGTCTGGACTCTCTCCTGTGGGGTGAGGCCCTCGACTAACAACTAGGCAAACGATGAACCACGGTCGTAAGCTTCGGTGAGCGGCTCCACACGCGGTCCTTCTCGGGCTTCGACCGTGCGGTTGGTGCTGTCCATCGACCGTTCGGAATGGTTTGCCGAGTACCGCAGGTGCTGACGGGACACAATTAACACAATTGCCAGCAATGCTGTTCGGTAGCAGTGACCACCAACGACGACACTGGGTTGGCAGCAGATCTCCAGACCCTCGACCGCGAGTGGCGGTCAATCATCTCCAGTCCTGACGAGCCACGCTCAACGATGAACGTCATCGAGTATGGGCTTGGAGAGCAGCGGCGGGCCGAAGTATACGTGAATCGGCTCCTCCGGTATCTCCTCGATCCAGCGGAACCGCACGGGATGGGTGCTGACTTCTTGGAGGCGTTTCTTCAGGGACTGCCAGCCACAGCTAAGTTCGACGAGGATACCCTCGACCTCTCAGACGTACGGGTCAAAGAACAGGTCCCATTCGATGACCGTAGGGATCCGGACGCGTCGACCGGGTATGCTGATCTCGTGCTCGATATCCCCAACGAGTGGTTCCTCCTGGTCGAATTGAAGTTCTCGGCCAAAGAAACGGGGACAGAATTCTACAGCCGAGCGACGCATGTTGATGGCGTCGCTGTCGACGAATACGGGTCGGGCCAGTACTACCTCTTTCTCCATCAGCACGACCGCCCACAGGCCAGCAGCGACACGTTCGCCAACCAAAGCTGGCGGACATTCGTGAGTGAGGTACTGGATGGCTTCCTCACTGAGAACGCGCTCCGCTATCCGCAACGAACGACGACCCAACTTCACGACCTCAGAGACGACCTTCAGTCCATCACGAATATGACCACCAACTCAGCTTCAGACCAAGAGAAGATCGCACTGTATCTTGAGCATGTAGACGCAATCGAAGACGTCCAAGCCGTCTTCGACGACGCGTGGGAATCGTACGCGACAGTCTGGGGCCGTGATGTGGTCCAGCTGTTGACCGATACTGAACCCGAGGTCCATCGGTTAGAGGGAGAGCACTATCCGGAGGTCAGCGTCTCCAGAACCGATCGCGATGAGGAACGCTGGATATTCCGGGCTAACGGCGGCGACTGGCAACATGTGTTCAAGTATGGCTGGTACAGACACGAAACGTCGTTGGAGAAGCTGGCCGATCGCGCGGAGGACAGCAATGACCTCCGAATTGGATTCTACCACCGGATGGAACGGAACCGAGACCTCGCAACGCGGGAGCAGAAGTTGAAATTCAGCTTCCGGAATATGGGTTCGAATCCGGCTACGTTCCGTGATATCTATGCGGAGCAGTTCTACGACTGCCGGAGGGAATTTGAAGAGTTGCTTGCGGACACTGAGGGCCTCGTGACCGGGAACAAACTGACACTGATCGAAGCGACGTACGATATCCCGGTCGACAGTCACGAGGACTATTTCGATGCCTACACCGCCGCCCTCCACGAGGCGTTTGTTGACCTCATTTGTACTGAGCCGGAGTTGATCGAGCTGATGGGGGCGATTTACGAGGAGGCTGTTGCGGAGTTCTCGTAATTATCCCCTGAGTTTGAGTGTCCCACGTATCGCTCTAAACGGGACTGTATTGAAGTACATCACCTGTACATATCCTGTATGGACGAAGGTGAATCGACTGGGACGACAGGCTTCGACCCCGACAACGCCGAGTTACTCGAGACGGCCCCTGTCTCTGCGTCGGGGGATGTGACGATCCCCGACCGAGTTTGCGATACGCTTGGACTCACCCCTCCAGGACTGGTGGCGTTCTACGAGTCAGACACTGGGGAAGTATTCATGAAACGCGTTCCATCAGCGTCGGAGATGAGGGGCTTTGCTGCGCGAAACGCGGAGGCAACGACGGACACTCCGGCGTCTGAACTCCTTCGTGCGAAGCGCAATTCGGATCAGTGCGATCTGGAATAGGGCTGGTTGTCGTTGTCTCTTTTTGTGTTGGAACCCCTGCCCCACGTACGGATTATTGATTAGTGATCTGCTCTGAGAGGAACCCCAGATTCACGACGTGATAGGCGACGGTCCACGGGGCTCATCTCACTCGGCTCCTCCTCGATCATACTCTACTCTACACTCCGCGATCACTCCTCTCCACGTTCCACGTTCACGACTCTCTCATCGAGGGGTCAGGCTCACAACGCGGGCGACGATCCACGCTGTCGACGACGATCGACGGTGCGGCTCATGCGCGACTCCACGCGCTCAACGTGCGGTGCGAACGCGACGCGATCGACGGTCGTCTCTCTCGCGAGCAACGCGAGCACTCCACGGTCAACGCGATCAACGTGGGTCGTCTCGCGTCGCTGTTGCGGCGTCGATCGGCGGTGTCGATCTGTGGAAAGTCGAGTTGTGAGCGCGCACCCCACGTGCGGAAAGTTGCTGTGCTGTAACACGCGCAAGGAAATGTGGTCAACGTCGTCGAGACGCGGTCAACGTGCGACGCGATCAACTGGCGAACTGCGTCGAGATGTGACGCGGTCAACGTGGATCAGCGTCGTCGAGTCTCACGCGATAGCGTGAGCTCGCACTCGATGTGCGGTCATCGTCTGCGTCGTCGACGGCGACGATCCACGCGACTCATCTGGGGTTCAACTCTGCGCTGTGCGCTGCCTCGTTCCACGGTGTCGACGTCGTCGATCGTCTCATCTGTCATCCGAGATCGTGGCGTCGTTGCGACGGTCCACGTCTCTTTTCTCTCTGCTTTCTGATATAGTGCGCGAGCTCAACTTCTGGTGTCGACGACGACGATCGTGTCGTTGCTTCGAGCGCGTTCAGCGCACGATCTCATGTCGGGCTTCGCGTCGTCGTCTCCACGGTCCACGGTCCTCATCTCATCGTGGATCTCATTCTGTTGTGGGGCGAGGGACCCCTCCATCTCTCACTCCCCCCCCTTGTTGGAGGGGGGTATCGCCCCTATTAGTGCGGGAAGGGTGGGGGGTGGGTAAAATATAGGGGTGAAAACCCCTCTATAACTCAGGGGGTTGGGTAAAATATACGCTATATATGGGGGGATATAGTACCCCTCTATAATTTATAGGGGTGATTATAGACTGGAATATCCATTTTTCTTGTAGGAGGGGTCCGTTATACGCTATAATCCAGTCTATAAATTATACAGGGGTAGAGTTAGAGCCTATATTATACCCCTATAATTCACCCTTCATAACAATTATAGGGGTGCGCTACGTGCGATTAACAGACGAAATAAAATCCGACCATGAGTGTGCTCACAGACTACGGTCTGAAGGATCCGGACGTGGAATTTTTGTTAGCGGTCCATCAAATTGAGCAGAATCCTACGGAATATGATAATACGGATGTGGGGGAGACAGTCGCGAACGTGACTTCCATCCGGGAGGCGTCTGACCTCACGCGTTCTCAGATTGACTACCGAGTTTCCCCGGGAGATGGTGGGCGTGGGTTCGGGGAGAGTGGGATGAATTTTCTCCGGACCTACGAGGCGACAATCGAGGGTCGGAACATGGGCCCCCGCTCGGTGGAGTTGACTGAGAAGGGTGAGCGGGTGGTCGCTGAAATCAAGGAAATGCGTTCGGGCGGGAGCAGTCAATCGGCTGGCTCTGGGGGTGCGTCTTCGGAGCGGATCGCGGAGCTTGAGGCCCGAATTTCTGAGCTTGAGTCTGAATCTGAAAATTTCTCGGAGGTAGCAGAGACGGTCGCCGCAATCGAGCAGAATGAGATGGGGGGTGTGAGCAGCAACATGACGACTCAAATCCGGGCAGCTTCTAACGCGATCCCGCACCACCAGTTCGTGTTTAGCGAGGTGTTCGGGATCGGGATCGAGGATATGCGTGAGGTTGACGAAGACGATGAGGAAGGGATCAGGCAGCTTCAGGTGACGGCCTACAACCATCTCCAACAGGCGCTCGACGAATCTGGATCAGGGGAGTAGGCTGGCGTGGTATCCCATCGTTGTTCTCTCAAATCATAGGCTGATCCCCGCCCGAACCACCGTCTTATTGAGTCGTTCTGACGGCAAGAACTTGTCTGCGAAAGCGGGTGGTTGAACGGCGAATATCGCCTCACTTTGTCTCTACTTTATTGGGGTGAAAACAACATAGCCGGGTGGGCCAGTTCGCGCCCCGATCTTGGCCCGGTTACTCGTCGGTTTCCTCCCGGTCGGTCTCACCTGCTGGACCGGATCCACTTTCGGCTGTGGCGCCTGATTGTGACTCCTCCGGTACGGTTGGCTCGTCGCCGGCGAAGCCTTCTATCATGCCTGACCGGCTCCCCGCGGATTGGGGCTCAACGCTCGAATTGTCGGACTGGGATTCTGCGTCGGTTATGCTTGCCCACGACTCCATGACCTCGGGGGTATCTGTCTCGTTCTCGTCGTCACGGTCGGTTGTTTCGCTGGCCTCTCCCTCCGACCGCTGCTCATCGCTACTGGTATCTTCCCGTCCGGGGTCGGGGGGCTCGGGGCGCTCGTGGGTATCCGCTTCGATCGCATCTCGAACATCGCCGCGTGTTTGGAACTCTCCGAGTTCATCGTCTGAGAGGGAATGTACCGCTGACTCGATGCTACTGACCTCCTCGGCTCCCGGGACAAAGTCACCGGCAGCGAACGCACGCATCGCTTCGGGAGAGAGTTCAACGTGTTCGACGGCCGCAACCTCCTCGGCCGTGATCGGTCCGGGAGTCGGTTCTACGCCCTCTGCCGTCTCGTTCTCGTCCGCTTCACTCTCTCCTTCCTTGCCCGATTCTGTGCGCCCATCTCCGGGGCGATCGCCGTTTCTGTTTTCCTCGTCGTCGGTGGTCTCCCTGCTCTCCCCGGCCCCGCTGGCGGCGGTGTCTTCACGCTCCGCCGTGTCGGTGTCCGATTCTTCGGTCGCGTAAGCGCCGACGCCATCGACAGGGATGATGATCTCCTCGCGGACCTCGTCAGGGGTATATTCGGGAGCACCTTCTGCGTACTCCCTGAGAACCAGCGAGAGCAGCATCATCTCGTCACTCGATGCTTCCCGCTCGTCCCGGGCGATCGCGGCGACCTCCTCGGCCGTGAGCTCTAACCGCTCGTCTTTCACGATCTGCGTCGGTGTTGGTGCGGTGCGGTATCCCGGGTGCGAGAGGCCGGGGTTCTCGGGTGATACTCCGAATGCCTCGTCAATCTCATAGCCTGCTGTGTCGCGCTCCTCGGCGCGCTCATCGGCTTCTGGTGACTCCTCGGGGGCTTCCATGCCCTCGTCTTCGCCGGGCGTCTCGGCCAACTCCTTACCTTCGCCCTCCTCGCTAATCTCCTCGGGGAGTACGATCTGATTGACCGCCTCGTCGGGCGTTGGCGCCATGTAGTCGGGGTCAGTCGCAAGGGAGTTCACGATCGTCTGAATCGTGAGTCGGTGTTGCTTCTCTGGTCTGAAATTCCCCTTGGCGGCGTCTCTGACCTTCTCGACGCTTAGGTCTAACCGCTCGTCGCTCACAACACGCGCCGGCGTGGGCGCCTCCTCGAAGCCCTCTACGGTCGGGGCGTGGCTGGCGGGAGAGTCGGCACTCGGCTCGCCCTCCGACGCGCTCTCGGCGTCCTCGGCGGTCTCATCTTCATCGACAGGTTCGTCGGCGGTCGCCTCCTCGACCTCGCCGGGCCCTTCGATCTCACCGGCGTCGACGTCGTCGACGGACTCAACACCGAGATGGTCGAACAGGGGCTTACACTCGCCGCGGTGGTACAACTGGGGCTGGTCGTACTCCTCGTTGTCCCCGTCCGGGAAGATGATGATCTCGAAGTCGTCGTGATCGGGCCACTCGGGGAACCGAGCCTCGGGGATGAACGGCCCTCGGAAGGGCACCCAGCTGTCCTCAAGCTCCTCTTTGCTCGGGTAGTGTAGCTTCTCGCCGTCGTGGTAGACGACGTACTCGCCTTCGCTCTGGTCGTACTCGTAGTAGGCTGGCACCGCGTTCTTGTCGCCTTCGTGGGCGGCTTCCGGACCCTCGAACCGGGCGACTTCCCCGTCCGGCTTCGGTTCCTTATCACCGACCGCGGCGACGACCTCGCCGGTGCCGGTGTCGCGGTACCAGATCATGCTCATCGTCCCCTGTCCCTCGTCGTCTTCGTCGCGCCGCTCGCGCAGGGCGACCTTCTCGTCGCCAACACGGTAATCGCCACCGCCGTCGTTGTAGTAGCGTAGGTTCCCGTCTTTCCCGGGCGATTTCCGGAAGGCGATCTCGTCGCTGACGACCTCCGTGTTCTGTCGCTGGCCTTCGGTCTCGTAGATGACCTTCTCGGCGCGCTCGCCCCAATAGGTGAAACTGCCGTGGTTGGCGGACCCGTCCTTCACCGCGAAGACGCACTTCTCGCCTTTCTCCATCGCTTTCCGGAGGTTGGTGAATGTCTGGAACGGGTACTTGATCGTCGACGTTTCCGCTTCGATCGATACGTCGTCGGCGCCGGCGAAGTTCCACACGCCGGGGTACTCCTCGCGAAGCTGCTCGCGACGCTCGTCGATCGCGTCCAGCATCTCCGAGCGTGACTGGCCGCTGTCCACGTCGGTCACGTCGATTGGCGCCTCTGCGACGCCGTCCGGCATCTCCTCGCCCTCCTGCTCGGGGAGCCACGACACGTAGCCGATCTGCGTGAACGCGACGTAGCATTGACCGAGAATCCAGCGGTGGTCGTCCCCGCCACCGGACCCGGCACTCCCCGTGTCCTGTTGGAGTACGACCCCGCGCCCTTCGGGGGTGAGCCTGATCGATGGTGTCCCGTCCTTCCGATCTCGATCGACGTAGCTGCCGTTGACCCGCTCGTAGATGTTCGACAGTTCGGAGAGGCTGTCGATCGTCGAATCCTCAAGCCGGGCCACGAGTTCGTCTTTCGCGTCGTCGGTCGGCACGTACTCGTCGGCCTGCTTACCCGCTCGGAGTCGGGCGGCAAAGACGCTCTCCAAGACTGTATCGAGATGCCGCTCGACGACGCTCTCGGCGTCGTCTGCCGTCGACGCCCCGAACGCCCCGGGCGTCTCGCCGGCGCTCCCAGCGCCGCCCTCGCTGTCGGACATGGGCGTCGTCGATGCCGCGGTGGTGTCCCCACCTCCCCCGGTGTCGATGGTGGGATCCTCCGGCCCCGGAACGGCCTGTTGGAGCTCGCGGGCGTAGAACAGCTTTTCCTCCTTCTCGTCGACCATCGCCATTTTCCGCCCGATACCGGTCTCCCACCGGCCTCCGCCCTCGTTGAACAGGAGGTTCTGGTAGACTTCTTCGTCCGACCGGCGCTCGCGACCGACTTTCCGGAGACTCGCCTCGATCGCGGCGTCCCGGGCCTCGGCGTCACGAACGGGCGGGAACGGCGGGTGGGCGTAGACGCGGAACGCCTCCGACCGCTCCATGTTCTCGGAAATCGTCGTCCTCATCCAGTAGTGATAGTTGACCTCCTCGGTCAGATCCTCCGGGTCCAGCCCCAACTGCGTACAGTACGTCCGGGCGGATTTCTTGTCGCCCGGGTTGAACGACATGATGGTGTCGCAGTTGGTCGTGATCGCATCGACGACGTTGCTCGGCAGTTGGGCCGGATACTGGTTGGCGAGCGTCATGGCGAGCCGATACGACCGGCTCTCGGAGATCATCGACGGGATCGTGTCGTCCGCGAGCGCGAGGTTGTCAAACTCGTCCGCGAACAGGTAGAACGGCGACCGCTGGTGTTCGGACTCGGTGGCCCGCCCCCGGATGTGCGACCACACCCGGCGGATGACCGCCATCCCGAGCATCTGCTTGAGCTCACGCGGCTCGGAGCCCATCCGCACGATAATGATCTTGTCGTTGTCGATCGCGTCGGGGATGCTCACCCCGCCCGACCGGAAGCCGATCATCCGGCGGGCGACGGGGTTCTGTATCCACGGGAGGAACCGGCCGAGTAGGGGCTCAAGATCGTCCTCGGGCATCTCCGCGACTGTCTCCATGTGTGGGGTGATAAACCGCATCCCGGCCTCCTTCAGCCGCGCCGTAAACTCATGGCGCGACGCCTCCGACTTGAGGACGTAGTACATATCGACGAAGTTCATCTCGGGGGCGCTGTCCGGCGTCCGGGAGTTGTAGAGGTTCATCCCCGTGATGATCGACTGGGCGACACGGTCCATCCGCGGCCCCCAGTAGTCGTCGTTCGCCGCGAGCATCTTCTTCAGGTCCTCGACGAGCGACGCGAGCGCGGCGTTGTACGCGTCGTCGTCAGGGTCCATGTTGAGCGAGATGAAATTGAACCCCGAGAGGTAGTCGCCGGTCGCGCCGGGCTCGATCCACACCACGTCGTCAAGCCGGTGTTCCGGCATGATCTTCATCAAGCGCCGGGCGTCGTCGCCCTTCGGGTCGATGAAGCACAGGCCGGCGCCGGACTCGATCAGCTGGCGGGCGTCGTTGGTGAGCAACGTGGACTTCCCGTAGCCGGTGACGCCGAACACCGCCCGGTGGCGGAACAGGTGGTCTTTGTCGATCGACGCGTCGCGACCGTTCCGTGTCCCTTTCCCAACGAACAGAGCTGCTTCGGGGTGTTCACGCGGGACTTCTTCAAGGACTTCTCGGGCGCTCCCAGCGGCGTAGACCTCGCGACCGTCGTCTCCGGCGTTCAATTCGTCTGGGTCGACCTCGTCGGGGATCCCGATGGACTGGATCTCCTCGCCGTGTATCGTGTTTCGGTCCTTCTCGGTGTAGGCGTAGGGAAACTCTGGGAGTTGTGAGAGAGCGTTTTCGACCCGGACGAGTTCGCGCTGGATCGATTGGAGTTGGGATCTGGTCGTGTTCTTGGGGAGCCGGTCAAGCGTGACAAAGTCCTTGAGCCGGCGCAGATCGTGGGCGATACGGTCGGTCGTTGGATTCTCGTCCGGCGGTGTCCACGTCGGGGATTTACCGTCGACCGTCACGTCGTCGACGGCGCTGAGTACGGTGGCGACGTACTCGATCAACTCCTGCCGGTTGTCGATGCTGAGGCGGCGACTCTCCACTTGCCCCGCGGTCTCCTCGACCTTGCGGCGGAAAGTCACCAAATGGTCTTCACTCACGTACTCCGCGTTCTCGTCGTTGTCGTCGTCTGAACCGAGTATTCTGTCGAACATGGGTGGTCGGTGTCTGCTCTAAAATGTGGTGAGATCAGAAGTCGCTTCGACGGGCGTCTCCCCACAGGTCTTCGTCGTCGTCGTCCTCATCGTCTTCGTCGTCGCCACTCTCACCGGTGTCCTCGGTGGCGTCGGTGTCGGCCCAGCCTGCCTCGCCGTCGGCCCCCCCGAATATGGGATCGGAGTCACCTCTCCCGTCCGGGTCTGGGTCTGGGTCTCCAACTGTGGCGTCCTTGCGCCGGTCTCCGGCAGGGTCGGGTGAACGACCCTCTGCCGATGGGGTACTGTGAGTCCCGGTAGGGGCTTCACCGCCACTTCCGGGGTCCGGTGACGGACTGGGACCGCTGTCCGGCGTACTGGATCGGTAACTTCCAGAACCGCCGAAGGTCGCCTCGCTGTATCCAGTATCCTCGTTCTCGTCTGCCTGTTCGACGTCGTCCTGTTGTTCGGATTCGGCGGGGATCCCCGGGCCGGTCTGCTGTTTCGCCCAATCGACGACGGGGGTGTTGATGCTGTCGTTGGGGATGTGGGCGATCGACCCGAGCGCGCTCACCGTTTGGAGTACCGCGGGCTGTCCGGGGCCGAGTTTGAGCCGCTGGCTCCACGGGACTGAGTGGGTCCGCTCGGCCATCTCCCGGAGGTGATGGGGGATCTCGTCGGGGCCGATCGCGACGGGGTCAAGCCCCTGCTCGGTGAACGAGTTGTAATACTTCTCGAAGTCGCTCGCGACGGTGTTACACCGGCGCTCGGCAATCTCCTTGTGCGGCGAGATCGCCAGCACGCGGACAGTGAAATAGTAGCCTTTGGCGCCGTGGAGCTTGTCGATGATCTTCGCGGTCCGACTCCGCTTGGCACCGGGGTCGCGCAGGTCGTAGCCTTCGACCATGTTGCCGACGACCTCACCCTCTTTGATCTTGGCGGCGGCGTCGGTGACGTTGAGGCCGTAGGGGCGGCGCTTGGTCCATACGTCGCGTGCGGGCTCGAAGACGGTCTGGACCATGACGCGACAGTCCTCTGCGAGCACGCGCTGGCCGTCGCTGGTCTGGTCTTCCTCGACGACCATGTCGGAGGTAATGTCGCCGTAGGGGTCAACCTCGAAGTCCTCCTCTGCGATTTTACACTTGATGGGGTAGTAGAACGGCTGCTTGAGCCGCATCTTCGCCATCGCGATGTGGTCGCCGCGATCGAGGGTGGGGAACTGCTTGTTGGCCTCGGTGATCTGGGCGTCGGGGTAGTTTTTCCGAAGCTGGCGCTCGAACTGGTTGGCGTCGACGCGGGTGTCGGGCTTGAAGAAGAATTGGAGCTTCCCACCGTCGTAGACCATCTCGTGACTGTGGATGTGCGAGTCGGTGGAGACGAACTTGAAGCGCCCGACGCCGATCCCTGTCTCGTGCGGGTCGTGGATGGTCTCGTAGAGGTTGATACTGGCGTCCATCCCGGTGTTTTCCCGCGGCGGCCGGACGCGAAGGCGGGGCCCGGAGTCGGATTCTGCCGCTTCTAAGCCGGACTGAACTTTTGAGTGGAGATTATCGTCGACCTTGACTGCCGGGTAGGTGCTGGTATCGGTGAAAATAAAATTTCTGAGATAATCGCCCACACTAGTCATTTGAACCCTCTCCCAGAGATTTGGCCGTATACCTGATTCCGTAATTTGTCTATGTCTCCCCCTTGGTCGACATAGTCTTGGAATCGTATTTTCCAATGCTTTCCGCGGTCAGTCACATTTTTAGTAGCTCGCATTCTACTTGACTCCAGAATCCGGTTTTGAAAACCCAGATATAACTTTCCGCATCCAGTTTTCAACCAAATCCAATTGGAAAACAATATCTCCCTAATTATTCAATCTTTTCCATTAATCGCTATAGGCTATTTTACGAATCTGTATCAGATGGCGGCCGCTCCGAGAGGCGGTCAAAACGGTCTTGAGCCGTGTTAGAGCGCGATTCTGACTGATCAGGATCGTACTCCGACGAAGAAATAGTGCCTTCGAGAACTTCCACAGTTAGAATCGCATCAGCATGACGTCCATCCGTAGGCAACTCCGCGGGATCGATGACCGCATTCCCCACTTCGTCACCGTCCTGCTCAAAGAACACCGTTGCGAGGCCATCCTCGATTGAATCGACAACCGCGGTGTACTCGCCGTCCGGAAGGTCAATTGTAGCCATCAGTAGGACTCCTCCAACACTCGGTCGTCCTCAGTTGTAGTTACGATCACCGTATCACCGTCATTATTCCAGATTGGCGACCCCGACCCCCAGTACAGCTCGCTGTCGGTTGCGGTGCCACTCCCGGTGTACAGCGTCACGCTCTCACCAGGCCCAAGCGTGAATCCATCCGGAATCGTGTACGTGTGGTCGGCGTCGTCTGCGACTGTCCAGCCCGACATATCGAGTGGTTCACTGCCTGTGTTCTCAAAGACGACGTACTCGTTGTTGAGGTTCTCCCGGTCACTTCCTTCAGCGTCCGCGTTGATGTCTGCGACAGCAAGCGCACTGGTGTTCGAATCCGTCTCCGAGTCGGACTCTGAATCCGTCTCGTCTGGCTCATCACCAGTGTCGATCGCGCCGGTTCCCTCACCACCAATCCGCTCACGCTCAGTGACACCACCGGCTGTCCCCGGCTCAACGGCATCCCCATCGCGAAGATTGAGTGGATCGGTGGGTGCATCCTGTTGGGTCTGAACAGAGACTGCCTGGCCATCACTCACGAGCACGATGTCCCCGTGTGTGGCGGTCCAGAAAGCTGGAATCGATCGATCTGAGAGCCGCTGGAGTACCTCCTCGTTCGGGTGGCCGTACTGGGAGTCGTACGCACTTGAGATGATAACTGCTTCTGGCTGGACAGCATCCAGGAACGGCCCACTCGAGGAACTGGCCGAGCCGTGGTGGCCCGCCTTGAGAATCGTCGATTCGAGCTGGCTCCCGTACGTGTCGATGAGATACTCTTCTTGATCGTCTTCGGCGTCACCGGAGAGGAGGAAGCTCGTCTCGCCGTGGGTGAGTTTGAGGACGATGCTATTCTCGTTGCGGGCTTCGCTTTCGAGATACGGCTCTGGTGGGCCCAGAACATCGACATCGACGGCACCGAAATCAATCGTGTCACCCTCACGAGTTTCGTACAGCGTCACGTCGTGCTCTTCGATGGCGTCGAGGTACTTGGCGTAGGTTTGCGTGCTCGCTGCGATCCCGGGATCGTAGACGGCGCCGATGCCGTCGGCCTGTGTCTCGTAGTACTCGATGATCGCAGCGTTGCCGCCGATGTGGTCGGCGTCGTTGTGAGAGGTGACGAGGTGATCGATCCGTGTGATGTCGTGCGCTTGGAGATATTCGAGGACGTGTTCGCCATCATCATTGTAGTGGCCAGTATCGACGAGCATGGTGTCGCCCTCGGGCCCAACGATGAGCGTACTCACTGACTGACCGACGTTGATGTAATGAACTTCGACGGTTCCGTTCGCGGGCGTGGGTGTCGACTCGTTGCCGGTGTCTGGGGTACCTGCGGACGGGTCGCCAGGAACTGCCCCTGAACAGCCCGCGAGGAGGATGATCCCCACGATAATGAGGAGTCGACCGTGACTCCCGATTGAGCTCATGGTTGAGGACTCTTCTCAACGGGTAAAGCACTCGGGGTGTACAGGGTGATCCCGTGCTGAGGAGTGTAGAACTGGTGGGTACGAATTCCCTGCCTCATCTGAGGCACGCGTCTCAGTTGAGTGACAGTGAATATGTATCGGACTGCTCCGTAATCTCAATCGTATCTTGCTGCGTACCGTCGATCTCAAGGGTAAGATCCATCTCACCTGCGCCGCGCCCGGTGAGTTCGATGCGACCACCTTCTGGAAGCGATGGAACACTCACCACCGTCTCACTCTCGCCGCCGAGCCACCGCCAGCTGTCGCCGTCGGCCTGTCCCGGGCCGTACGACCCCAGAATGAAGGCGACTTCGTCGACACCAGGCCCGATATCGATGTCTAGTACGGTCTCGCCAGCGCCATCGTAGATGATGAGTCGGTTTAGCAGAAACGTGAGTTGGCGACCATTCTCGATGTCCGGGTTCAATGTCGACTCTGAAATTGTTCGTTCGAAGGCGAGTGTGAACATTTCGCTGTTATACGTTGGATCCTCCCTCTCACCAGTGGCGAGCGTGTCTGCTGTCCGCTCCAAGTACGCGGTTCCGTGTTCTTCACTGGGTTCGACTTGGGTGTCCTCGTACCACTCATTGAACGAGGTGATGAGGATTGGGCCGTCGGCGTAGCGACGGGCAGCCGTCGCTGTCTGCTCGTAGATATCAGGGGTAGGGGGGACTGGCTCATTGTTCCGTTCGACATGTGTGATCTCCGTATCGTCGAAACCAGGCACTGCGGTCGGGATCACGTCGACGTCGACGTACTCTACGGCCCGGTACCACGTTCGGTACGAAGAACGGGCGGTTTCGATGAATGCGTCTTTTGTTGGATTATCTGGGTCGTAGACGCTGTAGGTGGAGACCGCATCTGCGACATCCACAATCGGGTGGGTGTCGAGTCCGGACCCGGCAGGGATATCGACGATGAGGTACGGACGCTCACCCGCGGCCTCCACCGCAGCCTGGTAGGCTTCTTGGACGTCTCCCCGGAGGTTCTGCGCGACCCAGATGTACAATACTGGGCGACCGTCGATGCGCTTGTAGTTGTCCCGGTGGAAGTAGGTCTCCGCAAGATACCTGAGGTCATTCGTCAATTGACTCTGGGCAGAATTGGTATCGAGCTCAACGGGGTCGTCGCCGAACTGGCCGACGGTCTCGTAGAGTATCGACCACTCCAGCTCGTCGGCGCGGGGGTGGGCCAGAACATCTTCTCTGAGACGTCTGTCGTGGCCACTGTTTGGCCCCCACCACGAGACGTTGAGCCAGGAGATACCGGCCCGGCGACACCAATCGATGTGTTGTTCGATGACGGCCGGCTCCACAGAGTTGTAGTTCCCGAGAACAGGTGTCGACGGGGATTCCTTGGCCCATTCTCCGTCGTTATAATCGTGGAGCGGTGCCCCGTACCATGGGTAGTAATGCGCACCGATCTCGCGAACGGCAGCAGGTTTCGATGCCCGAACGACAACTGTCCCAACCTCTTCTGTGCCAACCGTAACGGCCTGCGTGCCTGTCTCAGATGGTTCCCCTGATAAGTCGAGTTCTGTTGACTCGCCGGGAGCGATGGTCACCATTTGGGATGCGACACGCTCTCCGCCAACGGACAACGGCACTGACCGAGAGATTTCGTCTGCTCCCGTATTCTCTAGGGTTACGGTCACAGTAACCGAGTTCCCATGCGACAGGGTGCTCGGGTCAAGCGTCGACTCCCCGATGGTGAGTGGGTCCTCTGCGGTTTCAGACTGATCGGATGCCGTCCCCGATTCCGACTCAGTTTCGTCATCTTGTTCTTGTTGGCCACACCCCGCCAGCAGGCCCAGCCCCAGAATCGTCGACGTCGATAATAATGACCGACGGGACGGTTCGTCATCCATATTCTGAGTCAATATGGCATAGGGGGTAAAAGTTCAGTCCTTAGTCAGAACGGTGTCGTATTCTGGTGAACAGAGTTCATCGTGATTCCATTGAAGCGCTTCCACCGCTCACCCCGTACAACTGGTGGCTTCGATTACCTATTCTCTATCAGTTAGGAATATCAGTAGAGACACAATTATATATCGCAATGAGGGAAGTTGGATCTAATGCCAACGATGCCTGAATACATTGGGAAGGCACACGAAAAGCTCACTCGCGATATTCTGAATGGAGTTGATCCGCAGCCCGATACAGTAGAGCAACTCGATCACCTTCCGAGCAACCAGCAGGACCGGGTCCAGCTCGGTAGTGAGAAAACAGCCGCATTCATTCGTGACGATGTCTCATTTACAATCGAGTCCGCGACAGAGGTCGGCGATGAGTTGCGGGGTGTATCTGGTGACGACACTGATCTCGTTGTGGCTGGGACTGCTGAAGAGAAGCGATACTCACTCAAGATGGTCGGGAGTGGAAAGGTGAATGTCCGGAATCCGACGCTAAACACAATCTGTGAAAATCTCCTCGACCAGTCTCGCGACGCCCTTCTTGATGAGCTTGACCGTGATGACTATGACGAGATTGCGGAACGCTATGCCGAAGATGAGATCGAGTCGAATGAGTTAGCTGCTGTCGTCCTCCCCGCATTAGCAGAAGCACTGCGTGACGCCCGGGACCTGGATGAAGTAACTTTCCGGGAGCGCCTCGCAGATGAACTCCAATTAGACTCGAATACAATCGCGTGTAAGGTCACCGACGCCGGCTACTACCACGGGATTGTTTCGACAACTCAAGGAACACTCAGCAGGGTTAGCGATCCGAACACGACGCTTGATATCTACACCACTGACAACAGCTCAACATCGATTTTCTTTGATATCGATGGTGACCGAGCATTCCAGATTTCCGTCTACGGCCAGAACAGTGGTGGTCAGGCTCGGGCAGGCCTCCGAGCAGCATACTGGGTTCCAGTCTGATGACATTGTTCCAATTTATTTATAATAAACGAACAGTAGGTCATGGGCAAATATGAGACAATATGATGTCTGAAATAGAAATGTAGATTTTCTCTACTCTTGACTAAGTTCTTCGACGAGTTCCTCGATCTGCTGTTCATATTCTGATACTGTTTCCCACTCGTAGAGCTGGTCGTAGTACTCGAAGATCTCGAAGACGCCGAAGGTCTGCATCCAACTGTACTGCTCTTTCTCGCGCTCGGGTGAATAGGTACGTTTCAGGATATGGGTTTTATCGATATATGACCGCGATTCGATCAGGAGCCCGTGTTCAATGAGTGCGCCGCCCTGGTCGTGTTCACAGGTGCCGAGGATGTGGTGTGAGTCGTCGGCGATGAGCTTGAATTTGAGAATTGGATGGAGGACGAGATCGGTATCGGGGAGAAAGTCGTCCATTCGATAGGCGACGGCGTCGTCGCCCGTCCGTTGGTTGATGCGATCTTTGAGCTGATTCACACGATCGACGTCGCCCTCGGCGAAGCTCCCTAAAATAAAAAATCGGTTATCGGTCTCTGCGGCGAGATCCGCCCAGTCAGCTCGAAAGTGATTGAGGCCTTCGTACTCCTCCGGCGTTAACGACCGGTAGTGATGCCGTTGAGCTCGGGCCTCAAGGTCGCTCTCTGAGGAGCCGTCCGGCATTACCATCTGGTTCGCGCGCCCGAATTAAAACCCTTTCGACCATATTGGTTTAAACCAATGTGGTTGTCGCCGAAGCATTTATAGCGCCGGCGACTATACACTAGCGTGAACACAAGCAACACAACCAGCACCGAACGATACCGGTCGGCTACCCTGTCCCAGACCGGTATTTCGTCGCTCACATGCTCCGTCACAAACGGGAGTAGACACCACAGCGATAGCTACAGCGGGTGCCAATCGACTGTAGCTGTCCCTCACAATCATGGCCCATAACACGACGCATCGGGATCAGCCCGATACGACCGATGCAATCGACAGTACGGTTGAGAACCAGCGACAGCGTCTGAACGTCGTTACGCAAGAGACGCGGTTTGTTCTGATTCAGAATATTCTCTCCCATCCGCAGCAGCTTCCCACGCTCAAAGAGCTCGACTACGTGAATCCGAGCAAGAGCAAGAGCACCATCCGCGAACATCTTGAGGTGCTGATCGAGCATGGGATCGTGGCGGAGCGGACGCTTCCGAAGGATCAGCGCAAGCGTGATCTGCCGTGGCGCTTCTACGGCCTCACCGACGTCGGTCGCGACCTATTGGAGGAGATGGGTCTGCTTGGGGCTGAGGGCACGTTACGGGATATGTACGAGATGCTGGAAACGACGGATAATATCGAAAAATACGCGCAGGCTCCCCGCCCAGACGATGAAAGTCAGGACGAGGAACTGACTGGCAGCGATGCGCTTGCTGCCTACATTCGAGACCAGAAGAGGGATCTCCCCAGCGTTGATGATCAGATCTCTATTGTGACTGCCTTGTATGAAGAGGAAATCGGACCAGAGTCGGAGGGTTTGACTCGAAACGAGATCGCGGAACGGTTGACATTCGAGCACTCCTTTAGTACCGCAATTAACCATCTTGTTGATCTGGATGTCCTTGAGGAGTTCCAACCTCCGGGTCTATCGACGTATGCGATCAGTGAACGGCGAGATCAGATCATCAATGGTGAAGTAGAGAAGACGGTTCAAGAGGAGATTGAACGTCTCATTGATGATATGGTGGATCGGCTTGATAGCCCAATGCGACCTGGTGACGGCGAGTATGCTGGTGATACTGTAATCCGTGCTGATGGCGGTCGTCGAACTCTTCGATTTATTCTTGCTGAAGAGTTCGATATCCGGCCAGACAAGGTTGAATCCTATCTTCGCGAAGGGGATCAGTTGTCGAAATTGAATAGCGCGGTTGACGCGATTGAGGAGAGCGAAGTGGACAAAGGTGCTGACTACGGTCGGGTCATCTTCCGTCACGCTCCCTACCGCTATCGACTCTCCGAGTTTGCGATGTCTCTCGCAGAAGAAGGCCTGAGTTCGTGAAGTATAGCCTCTTTCTTCCACGATTTGATCTCCTATAGCCTGTCCTCACGGAAGTTCCAAACACGTCAATAACTGGGCTCCGAATCTCTTCTGCGACCATCTGGTTTCTCTAACTGGCTATAGCAATTTCTATAGGAAGTTTGTCTTTGTAGAAGTGGTCAGGTACTGATAGAAATCCCCTCTCGGGACGTGCGCTGTAGTTAGCAACTCGATAGGGGGAGTCACGAGCTACAGGTTTTTCTACAGACAATTGAGTCGGATACAGTAGCCTCTTGAGGGACCCACCGTGAATCGGATATCCAAGTAGCGATGTCTGCGTTAGAGAGGCAGTTTCAGACCTCACGAAACCAGAGCCACTACCGTGATGTATCGGCACTTCTCAGCGTTGTTGGCGCGCTTATCGGGGTTCACCTCTGGCTCCCAAACAGGCTGCTATCGGAGTTCGTATTCATATACGGTGAGCCCAGCCTGAGGACTGCCTGGACGGCAGCGACGATTCACGATAGTACCGCTCATCTCGTCTCGAATCTGGCTTGGTACGGGATCGTGATCGGGCCGGCATACTCCCTGTACGCCATCTGGGGCCGACGTCGACTGTTCTGGCTGCTGTACGGGAGTCTCCTTGTTGTCACTCCACTCAGTACGGTCGCTGTCGACTATTGGCTACTGTACCAGCAATGGGGGCTTGTCGGCCCTGACTCGATTGCGTTCGGATTTTCGGGTGTCGTGAGCGCATTCGGCGGTTTGCTGGCTGTTGGTCTCGCCGGAGTTGTTGCTGAGTGGTACTCTTGGCCGATTTCGATTGTAACAACGGTCGGGTTCGTGGCGAGCGGATTGGGTATCGCACTCTACCAGTCGCCATTGGTTGCGATTCCGACTACCGGTGTGCTAACCGTCGGTATTGTGGTCGCGGTGGGACTCGGTTCGTTTTGGTGGCGATTGAGAGGGCTCTCGATCCGCCAATGGCTGTCGGCTCATCAGGAAGCGATTCTACTCTTTGGTGCGTGTGGCATCGTTATCACCGCGCTTGTGGCAGGGATGTTCTCTGTTGAGACTGTTTTGAGCGGTCGGGTTCCGAATGTGGTTGCCCACGGTACTGGATTCGTGACTGGCGTCAGTCTCGCAGCCACTGGGCTGAGCCTGTTGTGAGGAGTTTCATTCTCTGAGAGGCGTAGTGCGATTGATCTCGTGGTGACGTTTAGAAGCGAGCCGTTGTTTTGAAATATTAACCAACATAGAGTGGACTATTCCGGGTTCTGTTGGTTAAGACTACCCTTCGTACTCGTCGATCCTGTCGGTACAGAGGCGGGCGAGGTTGGCTTATAGTTTCTGTCGATTTCGTATTTCAACGTCCGGACCCCTTTTTCGCAATAGGCTCTTGATTAAGCGAGAGGGTACAAATATATATGAGAGTTCAGCACCAACACTGTCGTAAGAGGTGCCAAGCATGTCTGAATCCTCGCGAGATGTGGTCCAATCGTGGAGTGAGTCGATGAGCGCCCGTGACCGTATTCGAGCGGTCGCCGAGACGCTTCGCGAACCGCGGTCGGTCAACTGGATTAGCGAGCAGGCCGACGCCGCCTGGAGCACGACCAACGAGGAGCTCCAGGATCTCGTCGACCGGGGCCAGCTGCGCCGCGTTGAGGCCGGCGAAACCACGCGCTACCAGCCGGACTACACGCAACTGCTCTTCGAGGAGATCCGTACGCTCATCGAGGAAAACACGCGCGAGGAGTTGCGGAGCGAATTGGCCGCGATCACAGAGGAGATCGAGGAATGGCAGGCGACCTACGACGTCGAGACGTGGGAGGAGCTCGAACAGTCGCTCGCTGACGGCGAGCTCGGAAGTGACGAACTCCGTGATCGCCGAGAGGCGATTGCGGGCTGGGAGGAGAACTTGGAAGATCGCCGCCTAATCAAGCATGCGTTGGCGCTCTACTCTGATGTTGAAGCTGCTCGCGAACGACTGAATGAGTATAGCAATTCCCGTCAGTAGTAGAACCCGCAGCTAAGAGATAGTCCTACTCAGTCGCGAGCTCGTCGTAGATTTCCTCGTGCTCGTCGAGGTCTTGGCGTCCGAGAAACCTGATGAGATACCGCCGTGCCTCCTCGGGGGACAGCTCATCGGGAATCTCCGGTTGCTCACTTTCAGCGGCCATCCTTACTTCCCACCATGGGGGTCATCGTCATAATCGTTCGGTTCGTATTGTTCATCGTCGCCTGTGTCGAGCTTGGGATCTCTGGGTAGCTGATCTGTGCCTTCGATACGTGATACCCACAGGCTGATGGTTGCCTCGTACTCCGGGGCGAGCGGCTCTGTGTGGGCCCTGAGATACTCGATCACGTCGTCCTCATTGACACTGCTCTCATCTGTCGCGAGCGCTTTCAGGATTCCTTTGATCTCCCGATTGTAGTCAAAGCGGCACCCATCGGCTTTCTTCGCGACCGGCCTTGTAGAGACAGGCCGCTGCGAACCCGACTGAATGGACGCCCGTCGTCACGCCCCGCTTCTCGGCCTGCTCAGCGAGCGTTCGGGCCCGCTGTCGGATTTCGTCCGGACACTCAAATCCGAAGCGAGGCGCGGCACGAACATGCTGGGGGAGACGGGCTCAGCGGGGAGGCCCAGCTCTTCGTTCAGCGTTTTGTACGCATTCGTGACTCGTGACTCCGCGACGCGGGCCATCTCGCTGACGTCATACACTAACCGCGAGCGGCCGTTGTACCGGCAGGCTCCGTAGACGCTGGCCGCGGCGATGGCCTCGATGGATCTGCCACGAAGCAGATCCTCGTTCTGGGCGCTCCGGAAGATCTGACACGCCTGGTCGCAGACCGAATCGGAGAGCTCGAGGGCACATGTACTTTAGCCCGGAACGGGCGCAGGCGGTGCGGAGAGCGCCCGCACGCCCGGAATGGTCGGTCGCGAGCGACGCGGAGGGCGGCAGCGGCGAGCGGGGCGGGCCGCTACGTACACACCTTTTCAGCCGGCCACATCGCTCGGTGAGCCATCTACCGTCTTGGTGGACTCAGAAAGAGCGAGGCCGCCGCGGCCGTCCCCCGGACCCCGCAAGCACCGCAGGGACGAGGAGAGCAGCGGTGGTCGCGGGACGTCGAGCGGCCGAGGGCTTTCGGATGTCGTCGCCGGCGCTGGGTGTTCGGCGTCGGCACTCGGAGGCCAGTTACTCTTCGAGACGCTGGAGCAACTGCGTGACGTAGGGACTATTCTCCCAGCTTCGATGCGGGCTAATCGTCGTGATCAGCGTTCGAGCTTCCTCGTGACTCAGATGCCCGTTCCGAGCGTAGTCGACGATGAGCCGCGGCGTCGGGACGATCCGCGGGCCCTGTAGCACGGCGTGAATCAGTGGGAAGTTCGTTCCGCCGAACTCGTCGGTGAGAAACCCACCGACATCGAGCGCGTTCGCAAGGACAATCCCGTCGGTTTCGCCGTCGTCGAGCCCGAACGTCGGCCGGGAGTCCGGTGTCTCTTCGCGCTCGTAGGGGTCCGCGACCGTGTAGTAGCTGCGGGCTGCGAGGACGTTACTCGCGGCTGCCCCGTGGATATCTTGATACTGCGTGATGTCACGGAGCTCTGAAACGACTTCCGACGGCACGAACACGTCACACGACGTGAGCAGATACTGAAACGGGTCGGGGGCATCGGTACCGACAGTTGCATCCGCACGAGGTACGGCGAGACTGACGAGCGCACTAGTGTCGGCGACGACCGTACGCAGTCGCCGGCCGCTCATTGCTCGTCGTCGGCTGCGGTATCGACCGCCGTCGCGTCGCCATCGTAGACGTCCACGTCATCGGGGGCAGCAAGATCGAGTGGTTCATCCTCGAGATCCGCTTTGAGAAGCCGGAGACGCTGGGCAGTCTCGGTGCCGACCAACTGCTTGACCGTCTCGAACTCAAGCTGGTCATCGTAGTACTTCGTCGCGACCAACTCCTGGAACGTCTCGCTGTCGGCCGTATCTTCGATGTACTCACGAATCGCCTCGACAAGCAGATCCGTCCGATCCTTGTCGAAGAGCTCCGCGATCGCATCCAGCCGGTCGACGAGGTACTCCGGGGACTGGAAATGGACCCGTCGCGGATCGTCGCTTGCGCTCATTCTATGTGTACGTTCTGCACATAGAGTGATAACCGTTTCGGCGTTTGCACAGAGCTTGCACATTGGGGCTCTGACCGGATCGTCCCGCCAGTCTCAGCCGTCGTCCTGTGCGTTCAGCTCCTCGAGGACCCAGCTGGCTGCGGTCCCGATCCGGACGCCGCCGACGTTGCGCATCTCAAGGCCGTTCGTGGCGGTCCGAAACGGCTCGTCGTCGACGAGGATGCGGTGGATGACTGTCCGGACCGACTCCGGTCCGTACCTGTCGACGAGCGCCGCGACCGTCGTATCGAAATGCGCATCCTTGTGCTCGGTTCGCGGGTTCTGCGCCCGGTGGATCACGAGGTCGACCACATCGTCGACCGATGCGTGGTCGGGGTTCCCGGTTTGCTCACGAACGTCATAGTTGGCCTCTGTCTCAGGCATTGCGAGTCATTCCGTGGCGTCGTCCGTATCGGTCATCGCCGGGTCGGTTGCTCGTTGCTCGCGGATTGCAGCCAGCGTCTCCTCAAGCGTACCCACACTCTCGATCGCCGCGAGCTCGTGGGTAATTTCGTCGATGAGTGCGGCTCGCTCGACGGGCCTGTTGAAGATAGCGGAGCGACGGGACAGCGACACAACCAGCGCTGCTGAGGCCGTGGAGTGGGACAGCTACGGGCAACTGTGGGCCTCCCCCCTGGTCGCCGTTCAATTTGTGTCGACGGCCGCTCGGCGGATCAGTCAGAGACGACGTGCGCGTTGAGGTCGCGCGTCCAGTACGTCGCGAGCCCACCCGGACTACAGCTGGCGCACAGCTGTAACGGGCCCTCTCAACCCGTGTTTGGCGTCACAGGCACGGATTTCCTCTTGTTCGTGAAAGGCGCTTGTGAGCAATCCTTGATGATGTTTCCATGGTTGGTTCTACCTTTGTCTACTTGTTCTGTCAGATTGTCGCGCAAAACTCCGAGGTTGTCGGTGTCTTCAGATAACGTTCGCTAACGCTTATTTGCGACCCGTTCAGTTGACTATGCCCCGCTCGGATGAGTGGTCAAGATTCGAAGCGATCGAGAGACTGTTCAAGCTTTAGTAGTGACGTTAAGCCTTGCCGAATCCCGGCAACTGTTTGTTCTGGGTCCGAGAAATCGATTGGCACTTGCTTCGAATACACATGATAATCGTTGAATTGTGGTCCGTCCTCCGGCAGTATTTCGCGTATTAGGTCGAAACCACTGTTGCGGAGCAATTCATCGTTATCCCTTGCCAAGTGAGAGAGGAGCTGGTCCCGTTCCTGCTTGTCGCTACCTGAATACGTGAGTGTCACCTCAATGTGGGGCATTCGAGTACGATAGGCGTTCTTCGGGCCCGAATGATTGTCACCGGCCGTCAATCGCTGTTCTGTCGCCTGGATCTCGAAGCGCAGACCCGATGGCCATCCGTTTTTCGAGAAGCGGACATATTTTGTGCCGGGATCAATTCGCGACCGCGATGTGTCCCAGCCTTTCTTGCCATCAGTTACTGCCGGGTGGGCCTCCGAGAGCGATTGCCAGATTGATGAGAGTAGCTGTTGCCGGTCACTCCGAACGGTAGCAAAATCAAGATTGACGTCGTGCTGGTCAACCAGTGTGGGGAACGCGAGCTGTAGTTCGGTTGCCGGTGAGAGTTGCTCCGACTCCAGGAGGTGGGCCCTCCCGAACCGGATCCATTCTCGAATTCGAACCGCATCAGTATCCCGAGTAACAGCACCGACCTGAGCGGCGACGAGATCAAATAGCGCATCCCAGGTGACCTGGTGGTCAACATAAGCCGGGGTGTGGCTCGGATCGGCAGAGAGGTAGATGTACTCCCACGTCTCGAAAGGACCACCTGAGCGTTGTTCGTCACCAGCGACGACGGACTCCAAGTAATCGACCTGTCGGTCGCGCTGGTCGGGGCCCAGTTGCCCTTGCGTCTTGATCTCGATGACGATGAGTGTGCTTCCACTCTCGATGACGACATCCAATTCGGTCTGTGATGGCTGCTGGTCAAATGTTGAGATGGAGGCAGTATCAATCCCCGCTGGCAGTTGAATTGCGGCCTCCGACAGCAAGTCCGAGAGAATAGTCGTTCCTACACCGTGACTCCCAGTCGGCCTGAGTAGCCACGCTAAAATCCGTGTATGAGCGCGTTCATCCTTCCCGATTCCAAGGATATCGAACGTCCCGGTAGCGTCGTCGCCAATTTGGTCGACAAGGTCGATGAATCGCTTGATATTGTCACGCGAGTCCGACATGTCTGATGCGCTAGCTCACTCTGGACTGAGGCATAAAATGGCGGGTCAAAACAGGTGCTAAGACTAGGATCGTTGTGGTTTTAGCTCAGGTCTTCACCCGGCGGTCTGGTAGTTCTAGAACAAATGAAGCCGTCCTACTCGGTTCCCGACCCCCCAATCGCCCAAACATGAGACACGAAGCGGCGTTTTCGTGAGGCCCACGAATGACGGACCGTCAAACGGCGTCTCACGCAGTCGCAGGATTACGCATGGCCAAGCGCTTCGCTTGCTGTCGGCAGCGCTGAGTGTCCGGTGTCGCCACGCAGAGGCTAGATACACTTCGAGGTCAAGCAGGTTTGTGAGGGCGGTCCCGTCAGGCTCTCCGTCGTCAATCCCGACCGTGGCCGCGAGTCTGGTGTCTTCTGGGGTTCGTCGGGGTTCTCGACCGTTCACTGGCAATGGGCCGGAAGTACGATATTCGCGGCACCGGTGGACTCATCTTGACACTAACACACACGAGAAGCATGAGACGGACTGATGACGAACAAATCGATGTGGAGTATCCGAGTACACTCCGTGTTGAGATTGGCTCAACCGAGGATATGTTCACAGATGCGGTCGCGGCTGCGGAGACCTTTGAAAACGATTCAAGACAGGATGAGGAAGCTGCTGAGGCGGTGGTAACGTACGATAGTATTGAACAACTCCGAGACGCGTTGACCACCGAGCGGATCGAACTGCTGGAGAGCTTGATGGCCACGCCAGCGAAGAATCACTCACAGTTGGCGACCAGGCTCAACCGATCAAGCGCTCGTGTTCGTGCTGATGTTGACGTCTTGGTGAACGCAGGTCTCATCCTACGTCAAGAGGGCCCTCCAAACCTGACTGTCCCGTATGACCGTATCGCGATCGAATACTCCATCCAAGCGGATCCATCGCCTGAGTAGTGCGCGGCGATCCTTTCTACTCCGGCTTCACAACCTTCTCACAGGACGGGCACTCCGCGAAGATCCCCGTGTTCCCGTCTGCTCGTTCATACTCAATGAGCTTCCAGGCCGCTGAGATCTCGCGTTCGCAGCTCGGACAGTGTCCAAGTGAGGCCGGGGTGTCGGTCATAGGGGGGAAGGGGAGCGTGTAACTCTCCTTCCATCCGGCAGTTTGGTTTCAGCCGTGTTAAACACTCGGCGGGAATGTGTGGTGAGTGCTGGCCGGTAATCACGACAGATGATTCATTTTCCGCTGTAGAAATTTAACCAACAATTCACAATATACCCTATCACTGTTGGTTAAGACTGGGATCTGTTGACCACACGATTACAGTTTACGGCAGCACACTTTTACAGTAGCACAGAGTAACAGTAACCATGCCAATGGAAATCGATGAGTTCGAAGAAGAGGCAAATGGGGAAGAACTCACCACTGGAGAAGCTATTGTCGAATTCCTCCTTGAAAACGATGGGAAGGCGTGGAAGCGGAGTGAGATCGCTGAGGCCATTGACCGCGATCCGAACACTGTCGCGACAAACCTCAGTCGATTAAAGGATCGCGGCCTTGTCCGCCACCGGAAGAATCACTGGGCGATTACGAATGACCGTGAGCGCCTTGAGGAAGCGATTCGCTTCTCTAATGCCCTTAGTAGCCTGAGTGAGGCGTTTGGTCCGATAATCGAAAGCGAAGATGACGCACAGGCGTGGAGTGAGTCGCAGCCTGATGAGCCCCATCCGTCTGTTGTTGGCGACGAGGAAGAAGCTGAAACGCAGAACATTGAGATTACAGAACTGAATCCTGACGAATGACGGTCTCTCAGGCCGGTAGGGACTATGGGGTTGGTGACTTTGTCTGGACGGTCGATCCATTCAAAATCGGCGGTGATGTCTCCCGGATGTTCGCCTATTGTGACTACAGACACACCCGTTTCAGGGCAAGCAATTCGTGGGCGTATCGCTCACGACAACGGACCATTTGATTGGCCACCCGTTATCCGATGAACACTGGGAACTGGGTGGTACACCAAAACCCTCGCGAATTTTACCCCTCTCTATCCATTCACCCCGGACGTCGCAGATCCAAGCCCCGCCAGAGTACGACAGCATCTCTGACCCATGGCAAGGGCGCCTCACAGATGAGTTTATAAAGAAAGTTGTTGAGGAGATACTCTTCGCGTTCAACAAAGACGTTGCTCGGGTATAGCTCCAATCTGGGGTTTTGAAGATCTGTTACGCTTCATGCGGGGACCCAGGATCTGGCATCAGCCCGTATTGTGTGCGAATCACCTGATATACTTTCTGACGGAGGGGGTCTTATCGTCCGAGCAATCGGGTTAGGAACCCACTGGAGCCGTTTTTTTTTTCTTTGGTAGTCTCCTCAATTCGGAATCATCACCGTCCATCTTGGCTGCTGTCTCGCCGCTCAGCAACTCTTCAACTGAGAATCCGACCCACTCCGCAAACCCTTCTGGGCCCCCAATATACACACTTGTCGCCGACTTTTCCGACATGAATCGCTTTGGAAGCCGTTTTTCGTAGTCGTACACCTCGTACCCCTCCCGATCGAAATTCGCTGTGATGGCCCCCGGTTCAGATTCGAAGGTGACGCGACCACCCTGGATATCCCGCTGCCACATCAACCGACCCGTGTTGTACTCTTTCTCTGCTGGCTCATCAGCTGGGAAGTAGTCCGGCTCCTTTCGGCCAGCCTTCTCGTAAAAGTCACACATGATCTGGCGGACATCCTCAATTGTCCCACCTCCGTCGGTCCAGGGTTTCTCAGTCACCATCCGGCGGGCCACGTAACTGAAGATCGGGTTTTGACGTTCCAACACCTCAGACAGATCTTCTTGTGCTTCCCGGAAGCCAGGGTCCTCTGGATTTGATGGGAACGAGACGTCCATGCTGAGAATCTTCATCCGATTCCGGAACTCCGACTTGGGAAGCGCATCGTTTGTGGTAAAGATGAGACACGGCTGGTCGACACTTGTGGGGGTCCAATCACTCCAATAGTTCCGAATCGGACTCCAACGCTGGATCTTTTCTTTTTCAGCGTCGATAATAGCGTACGGGAAACACGTGTCCCACTCGCGAATCCCACGGACTTCCTTGACGCCAATTTCGTCGGCGTCGACACCAGAGATCACCGTGTTGTCAGAAATGAGTCGCAGAATATACTCGGTGAGTTTGTCTTTGCCTGCGTCGCTTTTGCCCTCGATGTACAGGTGCTGGAGGACGTTATCAAGCGTCCGAGACGGTGACGATAATGCCTCTGCGTACTGGTTTGCGAACGGTGCCCAGAATCCGTAGAGGAACGCCTCGTACATCTGTGCCATTACCGCCTCTTCAGACTGCGTATGGCCGTGGTCTTCGACTGTCTCGATATAGTCCTCGATTGTTTCGAGACAGTGATCGAGGACTTCGGGTGTTGGTTCTTCAGTGGCGACGAGAATCATCTCATCATCCTCGCCGATCACAACCTGCTCGGCTTCCGGGAGAACAGACATCGTTGGAATCGATGTCGACTCCTTGACTTCGCGGGTGTACGCGCTCATCGGAGCTGTGATACTGTGGTCTTCAACAGTGGCCCCGCTATCGCGAAGTCTTGATCCGAACTTGTCTGCGGTGTCTTTGTCGACTTTGCTGGTCCCCATTCGGATCTGCTCATCTGGGGTCCGAACACGTGGTCGGTCAAGCCCGTCAGTCTGCCTTGTTTCATGCTCTGACTCGACGAGACCGGCATCTGGTGTTTCATCGGCTGTGTCATCACGTTCCTCCTCTGGTTCGTCGGCATTATTTGGCTCCACGACACTGCGGTCGGCTTTTTCAGGTTCCTCGACGAATGCGACAGTCTCGTCTGCTTCATTTGGATCGTCGACAACAGCTGTGACTTGGTCAGCGGCTTCTTTTAGATCCTCGACGGCGTCCTGATTGAGCGCTGCGGTGTCACTCACATCAAGATCGCCGGCCCCGACCCAGTACTCAATTCGATTCTCCCGCTCTTCCGGCGAATCAGCTTCCTCTAGCGCTCCAACCAGCCCTTCCAAGAGTGTCTGATCGCTGTACCCCTCCCGGTATTCGTCGATGAAGCGCTTGAATTCTGAATCCAGTTCAGTACCCACCTCGGTTGTCAGCACAGCGATCTGGTTGGTGTGATATTCCCAGGAGTTCCGGGAGAGATTCGCTGACCCGTGGACGAGTTTGACCGTCTCATCCGGCATGACAATACGGTAAATCTTCGAGTGGACGGTCTTCTGGTTCTTCAATCGGATCGTCAAGCGATCGTCCTGACGGAGTTGAACGAGCGATTTCGCAGTCGCAACCTCATTCACCCGCTCCGCATAGTCATCAGAATTACCGATGAGTACATCTAATGAGCCGATGTCATACTCAGTCAGCATTTTCACCATCAGATCCGGCGTTTCTGCGTATGTGACCGCATCCACGTGACGAGCACCTTCGAACAAGTCCAGAAAGTCACTCCGGTCTTTCACCATCGCTAAGCGATATTTTGCCGCACCTGATCCGTAGAATTCCGGCATATCGGGGTACTTGTCGAATGAGATGTTCGCCGTTACTTCGTCCATATTTAGTGGCAATCGGCTAATGTGAATAAAAACTGTGCTAAGGGTGGTGAAAGTGGAGGCTACTCGATCCGCTACATCTGTGATAGCATACTTAAGACTCTCTCGCTCGATTCGACCTCAGAAATCAAATCGGAACAATTCGAATATTGAAACATTCTCTCTGTACAACAAGACATAAGCCAGTCTGCTCACATCAGACAGTAGAGATATCGATGGCAGACTTAGTTTCGTGTCCAGTTTCTGGCTGCGGGTTTGAGAACACACTAAGTCAAGTCATCCACCACGTCAGTAGTGAGAGTGATCCGGAGCACTCGTGGTCTGCCGTCGGGTACCAGCACTCCTACGAGTTCCGTTCAGTGATGCGTGATAATGACTCTGCGGCAATCAATACTGACGACTCGACAGATCAATCTACGGAGTTGACGGACCTCCCTGGCGTTGGTCCTACTCGTGCTACAGCACTTTCCGATGCTGGCTATGAGCGCGTACACGAGATCGCTGAAGAGTCCTTACTTACCCTGACACGGTCGACCGAACTTGGAGAACGAACCTGTCGTTGTATCTGGGCAGTGGCCAATGAAGCCTGCAAGAGCGAGGACACGCTACTCGCAAATCTCGCAGACGGGCTGGATGTGCCCCGTAGTGAGGTTGCTTCAGCGTATGGTGACCTCGCACCTATGGGAGTACCACCAGAGGAGGCCGCCGGATCGCTCATTGAATGGTTCACGCCGTCACCGCTTGCTGAAGCGCTTCAACAGGGTGGCTACTCGATCAGGTACTACCATGTGCTAGGTGAGGAAGGCTTCGAGACACCAGATGATGTCACCGTCGCATCTGTTGGCGCGCTGACCGCGGCCCAGTATGTTGGGGAGAGTGTGGCACTATCTCTTCGAGAGGCTGTCGAAGACTGGACTAAAACGGGCGAACCGGCGGGTCAAGGGCAGAAAATTACGACGGAAGAGACTGCCGAGACGCCGACGAACGAACCTGATGACGGGACCACCGAGGAGGCGGAGCGCCGTGAAGCGCCTGCCACTGACCCGGATCCTGACACCCAACCAGCTGATTCCACAGGACACCACGGTGAGGACCCAGCTACCCAGCAAACACAGGAAGATGACACGGATCGGGTGCCAAAGGCCCGGGCACAGGAACTGCTGGAACGAAGTATCGGTCCTGACGCGGAGTTTCGCCCACAACAGTGGGAGGCAATTGACCGCCTCGTCAATGACAACGATCGGCTGCTGTTAGTCCAGCGAACGGGATGGGGCAAGAGTACGGTCTACTTCACGGCCACCAAGCTCCGCCGACAGCAAGGTGCTGGTCCAACACTCATCGTGAGCCCGCTGTTGTCGTTGATGTACAACCAAGTCCAAGACGCGGAGAATCAGCTGGGACTCTCTGCGTGGACAATCAACTCCAACAACACCGACGACTGGGACGAGGCAAAGAGCGCGGTCGTCGAGGGTGAGTGTGACGTCCTCCTCATCTCACCAGAGCGACTCGCAAATTCGCAGTTCCAAGAGGAGATCCTCTTAGAGATGGACGAGGAGTTCGGCCTGCTCGTCGTCGACGAGGCTCACTGTATCTCTGATTGGGGCCATGATTTTCGGCCTGACTACCGTCGCATCCAGCGGATTCTCAACGAACTGCCGGCACATATTCCGGTGGCGGCGACGACGGCCACCGCTAACGACCGCGTTGTCGATGATATTACAACGCAGGTGCCGGATCTCGATGCGATTCGCGGGGAGCTGGTTCGCGACTCACTCCAGATCCAGACCATCCAGATGGATTCAAAGGCTGAGCGACTCGCGTGGCTCGCTGAAAATCTTGTCTCCTTCGATGGCTCGGGCATCATCTACTGCCTGACAACTGATGAGGTCGAACTCGTGACTGAGTGGCTCCAGAAATTCGGTCACAACGTGGAGTCATACTATGGCCGCCTCGACGGCGACCGCCGTCGAGAGCTTGAATCCCAGTTGATGGCAAATGACGTCGACGCGCTCGTCGCCACGAACGCACTCGGGATGGGATTCAACAAGCCCGATCTAGGGTGGGTAATCCACTTCCAACGGCCACCGAATCTCATTCGGTACTACCAGGAGATCGGACGGGCTGGGCGTGCGCTCGACGAAGCAGAGGCAATCATGCTGAGCGGCGAGAGTGACGATGAGGTGGCCGAGTACTTCATCGAACAGGCCTTCCCCGAACCGGAGGCCTTCCAAGCGGTGCTTGATACGATTGAGGCCATCGACACGCAACTCCACAAATATGAACTCCTCAAACACGTCAACGTCGGCTGGGGCGCTGCAGACACCTGTCTCAACATCTTGCGAGTCGAGAATGCCATCTACAAAGGCGAGAACGGGTACGAGCGGACAAGCAAAGACTGGTCGTATGATCACGAGCGCATTGAGTCAGTCACGCAGCATCGATGGGACGAGTTGGAGCGAATCCAATCGTTTGCGGCGACCGATGCGTGCCTGACGCGGTTCATCGACGATGAGTTAGACGGATCGCTTGAGGAGGACTGCGGGCACTGCGCTAACTGTGTTGGTAAATTTGTTCCATCGACTGTCGAGAAGCAGGAACTGATCGAGGTGGCAGTTGACCACTACAAGGGTAGCTCGACCGGTGAGATCTCCTCGCGATACTACTTGCCGAAGCAAGATGGTGGACGGTCTGTGATCGATGATGACCGCAACATGGAGGACGGCCGTGTGTTGGCGGCTCTGGATGACCCTGGGTGGGGAGCACGTGTCCGAGAGCAACGCGATACCGGCCAGTACAGTACAGAGCTTGTCTCGGCTGCCGTTGACCTGTTCGACGAGTGGGAGCCGTCGCCTGCGCCAACGTGGGTGACGTCGATTCCGCTGTGGGACGATACTGGGCAAGTCACAGCGCTTGCCGAGCAGATCGCAGCGGCCCTCGAGCTCCCGTATGTTGAGGCGCTCGAACAAACTGATACGGTACAACCCCGCGAAGAGTTGGCCAACTCGTATCAAAAGCGGTGGAATGTCGAAGATACGATGACAGCTACTGATGACGTTCGGGCTGGTCCGGTGTTGGTTATCAACGATCTCGTCGACTCACGCTGGGCATTTACCGAAGCATCGTTTGTGCTTCGTGACGCCGGGAGTGGGCCAGTGTATCCGTTTGCGTTGGCTGAGGTCTAATCCTGAACTTTCGCTCTGTATTTCCGAAGGCTAACAGGGTACTTCGCTACGTGAGCAGGCAACTAACGAAAGTTGCTGCGATTTATGTACCGGACCCCCATCTGATGGAGCAGACGCTACGACGCGCTGTCGCTTGGACCACTATGGACAGAACTGACGTGACGCCGGATCCAGATGAGCTGCTTGAGACGGCGCTCACGGACCCGGAATCGTTCGACGCTGCGCGAACCACCCGGTTAGTCGCGCAGTTGGAACACGCCGACGCTGAGGTTCAACGGGCGGCATCCTGGGCACTCCGGTTTGTCGCCTCGGAAACGCCCTCGCTCGTCGACGCCTGCGCTGGTCGGTTCCGGCGGGCGCTTCGTGAACCTGAGGCCCGGGCCGTTGTCCTTCGAACCCTCGCCGTACTTGCTGAACACAATCAGGAGGCGGTCGCCGACATCATCGATGGGGCTGTCGAAGCGGAACTGATTGACGAGCTCGTCGGCCAACGGATTGTTGCTGGCTACCAGCCGCCCGAACTGGACGCTGGTGGATCGGTCATCGCTGATGACGGCGATGAAACAGTTCCATCGACCGAGACAGCCGCGGTTGAGGAGGGTAGAGAGCAGGCTGAGCCTGCCCCCGATGAGGACTCATTGCCGACCCCTGGACACCCCCCGGATGAGCCCCCGACGAAGCCACCTCGACTCGATCGGTGGCTCTCCGACTACGAGTCAACCACCTCTGCCGGAGACCATGGTGGATCAGCAACCGAGAGTATCCAGTTCACTGAGGGTGGCCGTGAGTTCACGGCAACTCGTCGTCGGGCACCACGTGCCGGCAGTGTCGATGAAACTGCCTTTCAGAACGCGGTCGACCGATGGTCCCGAATTGACGATCACGACGCCGTGGCTCGGATTGTCGACTATGGTACCCGGCCCGTGCCGTGGCTCGTCTCTGAACAGGGTGCGCCGGGGTCGCTCGTCGAGCGAGACACCCCGGTATCGCCGACAGAGGCGCGATGGGTCTTATCGCAGATTGCTGACGCCCTCCATTACGCGCATGCGGCGGGCGTACTCCACGGTGGAATCTGGCCGGGCGCGATCACCTTCGTGAACGCCGTCGAGGACCCTGATGCGTGGCCATCCCCGCGGGTTGCTGACTGGGGTATTCGGATGGCCTTCGGGCCAGAAACTGCGCTTTTCGACATGCCCCGCTCATACGCAGCGCCGGAACACATTGCTCCCGAGCGGTTTGGTGCCGTCGACGCTGCGACTGATATCTACGGGCTTGGCGTGATCGGGTACGAGCTTTTGACTGGGAGCCCACCGGACCGAGACGATGGGACTGTCCGCCCTGCGCAGGCGGTTGGGAGTGGTGTCCCCGACGGGTTGTCCACAGTCTTGACGAAGTCACTCAAACCGGCCAAGATGGAGCGATACGCGTCCGCAGCAGCGTTCAAACGAGATTTAGAGGCAGAGGGCAACCATGTCTGAAATCTTCGACGAACCCGGCTGGGGAGCTCTCTTGGATCCTGGTTCTACATTGAGTCTACGTGATTCGATACCGACGGTGGTCGGTGCGACTCCGGCCGCGTCAGGGACCGGTGTCACTCGGTTCGTCGCGGCGGTCCTCGTGCTGGCCGCCTGTCTCGGAACGACGTGGTACGCGTTGGTGACGGCGAGACACGAACCGCATGATACCCTCGTCTGGCGGTACATCGCGTTGTCGACGGCCGTCGGTGGCGTGTTTTCGGCGTTGTTGCTTATCGAGACGATTGTCCCAGAGGTAGGGACTGTTGTTGTCGCGTTCAGGCTCCTGGCACAGCTGTTCTTTGCTGTCTTTTTCGCCTTATCGCTCCGGGAGCTGTACTACGCACAGCCAGCGACATCTGGTGAAGGGGACCGAATCTCGCTATCGACTGCTCGACGGATCGAGACCGGATTCATGCTCGTTGCGCTGATCCAGTTCCCGATTGTTGTGTGGGTAGGACCGACAGTGATTGCGCAGGTTATTCTTGCGCTCGCGGCCGGCGCGTTCACTATCTACGGCGTGTCGTTTGGCCAGGCTATCCGGGCTCGTTGATTGACACGAGGGACAGTGCTTGATGCCACTGTCACCTACACGATTGCTGTGCTGCTTTGTGTGGGCGCGGTGAGTATCACCGAGGGAGCGGTCATCGTGCCGATTCCGCAACCGGCCATTGGTGGCGCGGTCAACGTGCTCTTGGTGATGATCGGGACTTTTCTGATCAGTCTGATTATCCGACTGAAACGGAGTGCGGACGCGGCCGGTGGTGGCGCACGATGACGCACCCAGCGGTACTGATAGTTACATTGCCGACTAACAGCGGACAAGTCCTGGTCTAGTCGGCGGTTGTTTTCATGGAGCAACCGTTCGTCCTGCTTTCAGCCACCGCAACAATAACTCGCACCGTTTATCGTTTCTATTCGTTTGAATCCGCTCTGAGTTCTGGGAAGTACCGGCCGTGGAAGTCGAACGGCACGGCATGGGGCAGCGTGACCCGAGCACGCTCCGTGAATGACTTCCCGTCGAGCACGATAAGTCGCGAACGCTCTGCCCCGACGTCGAGGGCGACGGTGACGACGACACCTTCGTCTTCACGGTCACCAGACGGGGCTGGAATGAACAGCGGCCCGCCGAAGTAATCGCCCCCAGCATCGAACGTCTCTGTCGTCTCTGATTCGACGTCAACTTTCACGATTCGGCGGCCCCACTCTGTGACCGGCGTGTCCATCCCCATTGCGTACACGTACTGGTGAGGCTGACACCACTGTGCTGGCGACGATGTCGGGAGTGCCGTCCCTTCATCGGATACTGTCTGGCGTTCGACGCTCACGTCGGCTGTCGTGTACCGACTGGCCCCGGTTGTGGATCCGAGATTGAGAGTGAAGCGGTCGATCTGCCCGACGATGGCGCCCATCTCGCCAGCCCGCACGTTCTCCAGATAGAGGGAGTCAATCGTCGTCGCATCTGGAACCGTCTCCAAATCGAAGACGATCTCCGTTTCGCCGTCCCGCTCGAAGGCGTTCACATGGTGAAAGCCAAACACGGGGTCAGTTACTGGATCGGCCACCACTGCTCCCGTGGTTCGGTCGATGACGACGATTCGAGTGCCTCGGTCAGGTTCTCATTCGAACTGCTCGATGAACGCGGGTTGGCGCCCTGGTTTGAGGAATCGGCGTGGATCCAGTCGGAGCGGGAATTCGGTTAAGATGACGTAGCGGGGCGTCAGCGCGAAGCTGTGCATATACGCTGGCTTCTCTGTCGGAACGGTGGCGACGTGGTGTCGGTCCCCGTCAGGAGTCCAGGCGCTGACGTGGTAGCGGCTGGTTCGCCCAAACTCTGTATCGACTGTAAGCAACGTGCCTGTCGCAGGATCCCGCTTGAAATGCGCACAGGAGAGCTGCCCGCTGGGCGCGTCTCCGTCCCGGCCGACACGTCCTGTTGTGGCGAGCGTGTTCGGGTCAAACGGAACCCCTCGGGGCGATTCCGTGAGGGCAACGTACTGGTCGCCGATACGTTCTGCGATGATGTTCGTGTTGTCGTACGGCGCCGTCAGGAACCCAGCCAGCCGTGAGCGAAGTGTGGTCTCGCCGGTCGCAAACCCGCCTTCGAACTCGCCAGCCCGTGCGGTTTCATAGGCGTCTGTTTGGAGGAACCGGTTCCGGTAGTGAATCGCGTCGCCATCCGTTCGACCCGCTTGTCCCCCTGGGTCGAACGTGAAGCGGTAGAGCATCGCCAACCCGTCGAACCAATGGTCGACGGCGCTCCCGTCTGGAAATGAGAATGCGCCTGGCCCGTTTCGGATGAGACTTCCTTGAAGCCACGCTGGCAGGTCACCGGTTATGGGGAGTGAGGCTGTGGTTTCCTCGTGGAGCGAGTGAAACCCTGCTGTGCGATTCCATACGCGTGTGTGGGAGTGAAACGGGTTAAGATCTGGCGGGGAATGTCGTGTTTGGGAGCTACCACGCACCTCCGACAATTCTATAATAAGCCTACAAGGCGAACATCCCTACCTTCAGGCGGGTAATCGGTTGAAACGGAGTGCGGAGGCGGCCCGTAGCGGGCAACGCTAAACGTGGCTCTGGCGAGGGTCTGAGAGACCCCATCGAGAGGCAAGCCCTCTCACCGAAGCACGGGGAGAGCTTTAACCAACACAATATCAACTAACCGACTTTGTGTTGGTTAAGAGTGAATTGGTCGTCTCGAATTGGGTGTCTCTCCCGTGCGAAAAGTAGAAATCTAGATTTCTGAAATCGTAGTTTCCAAAATCGGGACTTCTATTTGGATGGAACTGTGATCGGGTGTATGGAACAATTCGTGGATCGGGGCGTCGAACGTGATCAACTCAGGGACTGCTACGAGTCCGAGACCGCAGACTTTGTTGTCATCTATGGCCGTCGGCGCCTCGGCAAAAGCGAACTCGTCCGCCAGTCCATCGCTGATCGGGAAGACGCTGTATACTACCAAGCAGTCGAGTCTACGGCACAGAATCAACTCGAACAGTTCGTCGAAACTGCCACAGCACAATTCCCCTCGTTACAGAACGTCCGCCGTGACTGGGAAGCGATTCTTGAAACACTCGGTGAAGAGAACGCAATTGTGGTAATCGATGAGTTCCCATTCCTTATTCAGGAGGATGACTCGCTCCCGTCACGAATCCAGCGAGTCTGGGACACCAAGCTCAAAGAAACGGGAATGACGCTTGTCCTGGTCGGCTCTTCGATCAGTGTCATGGAAAATAAGGTGCTCTCAGGAAGCGCGCCACTGTACGGGCGACGGACAGCAACGATCGATCTCAAACCTCTCGATGTCGCTGACGCACGCAAGTTCTTCCCAGGCTATGACCCGGAGACAGCTATCACTACGTGGGCAGTCTATGGGGGTACACCCTACTATCTCCAAACGATAGACCCAGATGAGGCGTTAGCAACGAACGTCCAGCAGGGGATCCTTTCAGAACAGTCTATCCTTTACTCAGAACCGGAATTTCTCCTTCGAATCGAACTGCGACAGCCAAATACGTACTTCAGTATTCTCCGTGCCTTAGCTCACGGACGACGGACCCCGAACGAAATCGCGGGCATGGCCGGGATCGAATCTGGATCACTCAGCACGTACCTACAGAAGCTTCGTCGACTACGTCTTGTTGAGCGCCACATCCCAGTCACTGCGTCACCAACAGCTTCGAAACGTGGCCGATATCGTATCGCAGCGCCGTTGTTCCGGTTCTGGTTCCGGTTCGTCTACGGCAATCAGGATCAGCTTCGGATACTTGATGACACTGCGTACGACGAAGTGGTTGCTCCAGAGTTAGCTGATTATGTGAGTCCGCTGTTTGAACGACTCTGCCAACGGGCACTCCCACATCTCGTTGACCGACGGATCAGTGATGTCGGTCAGTGGTGGTTCAAAGAACACGAACTAGATGTACTCGGTCTCACTGAGTCGGGGCTTGTCGCTGGTGAGTGTAAGTTCACCTCCCAGCCTGTGAGTGAGGGTGTGCTCGCTAATCTTGAACGAACAGCGTCGGAAGTCCGATGGTCAGAAGAACCAGCAGACGGGGAGACGCTGTACGTCCTGTTCAGCCGGTCCGGGTACACTGACGATCTCAAAAATACCGCTGACGCCCGTAATGATGTTCGACTGTTTGAGTTGTCCGACCTGATACACGCTGAACCGAACGCGTAGCAGAGTGTTCTGGGTGCCTTCCGGAGTTCAATTAAGATGAGGTAGCGTGGCGTCAGCACGGAGCCGAGTTTGACATCCTCCTCCGCGTGAACACGAAGGAATCCTGAGCGGTGGGAGTTTTAGGTTCGCAGTACACTCACCAGACTCCCAGTTCTTTCGGGCACGGGTGGTCCCACAGTGTTGAACTGGTAGACTGCTGGCCATGCCGGCTGGCCGTTAAATCCTATTCTCGGCCGTGTACGGCGATTTAGTGTTGTTTTTGCCACGAGGCCGCTGGCAGGCATTGGCGGAATTGAAGGTATCCTGTCGCGTTTTTTAAACAGTCGGCAGAGACACACCCTTCGAGGATGCGGCGTTCACCGACTGCCCTTTCGGACTTCCTCGTTACGCGAGCCGACAGGCCGCCTCCGAAGGACGGTTCCAAATCCGCTCCGTTCCGACCGATTTCTAGTTCTGTATAGAGCGACTTGTCAATTAAATCTCCGTCTGTGAAACTCGGTACAGACGATCGGCTAGTGGATCGCTTCCCACCATGTCGGCTTAATTACCCGCCTAAACGCGGGTGTATTCGCCTCCTAGTTTTCATTAGTAACCTCTCTTTGAGCGATTGTTTGGCTAACGTCATAGTTGGTCCAGACACAATTTTGAAAACTTCACCACCTGGGAAGAGACTCCGTAGAGGCTACACGTCCTCATCGAGATCGTACCACGCTCGTGGGTGCTCAAAACACCCACTCAATTCTCCGCGGTGTCTGTCGTTAGTTCGGGCTCGCTGAATCTTCTAGTGTGTACTGCTCGAGGTAATCGAGATACGCGCGGAACGCAGGAGACCGATCCTCGAGGAACGTCTCCACGGCCTTCTCTGAGCCACCGGCACTTTCGATTGCTAACGTATACTCCCGGTCGCGCTGCGATTCCAGAGCCTCCGTTTCAATATCCATCACACGACGTGAGAACTTGATAAGATCCTGTTTGCTCGGACTCTCTAATCGGATTCTATTCTGAGTCGTTAGTTCATACAGGGGAGAATGTAGTTCCTTGATTGCGTTTCCTTCTTTTTCACCTTCGACGAGCTCTGGAGTCCCTGTAACAAAGAGCGAGATATTCTCCGGGAGATCTTGAACGAACTCTTCGATGGCCTCAAAGTGGTCTTCGGTGCGAATGGATTTTTCTAACTCGTCTACGCCGAGCAAGACGCGGTAGCCATTGATTCGAGCAAGTTGCCCGATCAATCTCAGTACATCACGTGGATCCTCTGAACTGACTTCGTCGAGTAGAGATTGGCTGAGACTCTGTCGGCTATCGTCGAAATATGTGCCTGCCGTTGTAGCGACTTCGTCGACAATAACCTCTGGCAGATCCGCCTCAGAGAGAATATCCTCTGCGGCGAATTGTAAGGACTTCTTCATTCGGTCTTCTCGAACTTCGAATCCCTGTCGTTCGTAGTGAGACGCACATAAGTCAGCAATCTTCCGGAGCGTTGTATCCCAGAGCTCATCTAGGCCGTTCGCGTACTCGTCGTGGTCCAACGAGCGTGGGGTTTCCAAGTTAACTCGGAAGCTCTCAATGAGACTGTCGGGGTTGAGGAAGTTGGTCCGATCGTCAAGATCAATGATACTCACTGCTGTGGCGGGCAGGACCTCGTCGCGAATCCAGTAGAGGAAGAATGACTTCCCGAACCCGAGCTCTCCTTCAATAAATGTGTATGAACTCGCCGAATCAACCCGCTGTTTAGCGGTTTCCATCTCGGATTGTCGATCGATGGCTATCTGCCGACAGGCGCCGGGCTGCGAGGGCGGAATGTGTGCCCGGAGGTTCTCAATGATATGGAGCGCCTGAGAGGCACCGAGACTGCCGTCACCTGAGTAGGTGTCCGCTGCCGGTCCTGCTGGATTTCGCCATTCGGATGTTTCCCGACTTTCTCCGCGTCCACTACTTGGGGAGACGACAAGCCGATAGGTTCGAGCGGTATCTGTTGTCCTGCTGTCTCGGATGATCTCAATAACATCGCCTGCTCCGCATGCTAGATGCTGAATCGCTGGGTCTGTTGCTTTAATAAATGGGAGATCGGTGGGCGTGATCGAGTACTCTCTACAGAGCTGTTTAATCTGCTGTGTTGAATAGATGCTGAGTCACGGTTACAGCGGCTCACACAGTGGTTCTATGTTGGTAATGGCGAACATCAAGACGATTTCACGGAACTGCCGATACCAGCCAAGCGCTCGCACGGCATCGCCGAGCGAGCGCTTGGTTGTCGAGTAGGATGTTTCGGCCATCCACCGCTGAGAGTAGCCCTTTGCCCGGTTCAGAGCGTTTTTCGCGGCTGAGTTCGCTGACGAGCCGCGGTAATGAACGAGGTAATCGATGTCGTGTGCGGCGATTTCGTACTCGGTGTGCCAGT